>NZ_JBHUSF010000572.1:0-2568 GCF_042673295.1 Rhodococcus sp. NPDC057014 | reverse complement strand
GGCGATCTGAACGCTAGAACTCGAAGACACCCTTGCCGTCGCTCTGCTGCGCGAACCATTCGTACGCCTCCACACCCTGATCCAGGGACCAGGTGTGGGTGTAGATGTCGTCGATGGGGAGATTCCGTGCGGCGATGAACTCGGCGCACCGCAATTGCTCGATCGTGGACATCGTCCACGACGTCATCAACGTCCATTGCTTCTTGTAGTGAGCCTGCACGTTGAACTCGATATGCCCGGGCAGGCCGAGGAAGCATGCGCGGCCCCAGGGGGCGAGTACTGCGAGAGCATCGTCGTTGGCTTTGCCGGAAGTCTCCAGAATCAGCGGTGCGCCGCGTCCACCCGTCAGGTCGGCGATCGCTTCGACCACATTTGAGGACCGCGAATTGACAGTCGAGGCCGCACCGAAACTCTTGGCGCGCTGTAACCGGTTGTCGTCGATGTCCACGGCAATCACCGTCGCACCCAGCGCCGACGCGAGCATCGTGCCCGACAGACCGACGGGGCCTTGGCCGAATACCACTATCGTTTCTCCGGCGACACTGCCGAGTCGTTGCAGACCACCCCACGCCGTGCCGGTTCCACACCCGATCGCTGCCCCGGCCTTGTAGCTCAAGGCGTCCGGAAGCGGCAGGAGAGTGCGGGCAGGCACTGTGAGGAATGGCGCGTGCCCACCGTTCGCGGAGATTCCCATGACCTTCGATGGTTCGCGCTCGCACATCTGCGGCCAGCCGGAGCGGCAGGAGGGACACGCATCGCAGCCCCAATAATGATGGATCATCACTCGATCGCCGACGCGCGCCATCATCGGCGTCACACCGTCACCGACGGCGTGGACGTCCCCGCACGGCTCGTGGCCCTGGATGATGTCGGTTCCGACAGCTATCGCGCCCCGACGGAACAGGAGGTCGCTTCCGCACATTCCCGAGGCTCGGACCCGGACGACGACCTCGCCGGGCCCGGGTACAGGATCGTCGAACTCTCTGATGGCAGTGGTGTCGTCGCCCGGAAAAGCAATTGCACGCATCGTGATCAGTCCTCCGTGTTCTCGAAATAGTTTGGGAACTGCGCGGTGAGGCCGATGACCGTCGTCCGGGTCTCCATGTACGGGGTGAGGGCGTCGATGCCGTTCTCCCGGCCCCAACCGCTGGCCTTGAAGCCGCCGTAGGGAAGTGACCACCGCACGAACGAGTAGGTGTTGACCCATACCGATCCGGCTTCGATCTGGCTCGAGACCCGATGCGCGCGACCGATATTGCCCGTCCACAGTCCCGCGGTCAGCCCGTACGCGGTGTCATTGGCGATGGCGATGGCCTCGTCTTCGTCGTCGAACGGGATCAGTGCCACCACCGGGCCGAAAATCTCTTCACGCGCCACCCGCATGTCGTTGGAGACGTTGGCGAAAACGGTCGGCTGAACGAAGTAGCCGGGTGCCAGTTCGTCGGTGAGGATCCGTTCGCCTCCGGCGACCAGTTCGGCGCCGTCGTCCCGGCCGATCTTCACGTATGACAGGGTTTTGTTCAGTTGCTCTTCGTGCGCCTGGGGTCCCATGCGTGCGGTCTCGTCGGCCGGCATGCCGACACGTACCTGGGCGGCCCGGGTGCGGAAGGTGTCCACGGCACGGTCATATATCGATCGCTCTACCAGCACCCTCGACCCGAGCGCGCAGCTCTGCCCGCACAACCGCCACGCCGAGGCGGTGGCCGCATTGAGCGCCTGATCGACGTCGGCGTCGCCGAAGATGATGTGCGGAGCCTTGCCGCCCAGCTCGAAGGTGAATCGTTTGAGGTTGTCGGTGCCGTCGGCCACCATCCGCCGGCCGGTGTCGGTCGAGCCGGTGAACGAGACCTTGCCGACGTCGGGGTGAGCCACCAGTCGCGCACCGGCCGTGCGCCCGTAACCGGGGACGACGTTGAGGACACCCGGTGGAAACCCCGCCTTCTCCGCGAGTCGCGCCAGGACGAGTGCGGACACCGGAGTCTGTTCGGCAGGCTTGAGGACGACCGTGCAACCGGCAGCGAGGGCAGGACCGATCTTCATGCACGTGGTCAGCAACGGCGCATTCCAGGGCACGATTGCACCCACCACACCGATCGGCACCATGGTGGTGAAGGCGTGCACCGTGTCGTCCATCGGTATCGTGCGGCCTTGGGTCTTGTCGGCGAGCGAGGCGAACCAGTAGTACCACTGCACTTGTGCAGCCAGACTCCCGCGGAGGTCGGACTTCAGGGCGCCCGAGTCGTGGGACTCGAGTTCCACCAATTCGGGAATCGCTTCCTCGAAAAGCTGGGCGAACCGTCGCAGTAACGCTGCGCGCTCGTGACCGGGGGTGCGGCGCCACGGGCCCGCGAACGCCTCGGCCGCTGCCGAGACCGCGCGTTCGATGTCACCCGCACCCCCCATCGCAACCGCCGCCCACGGCTTTCCCGATGCGGGGTCGATACTTTCGGCCATGACGCCGTCGATGGGGTCGACCCATTCACCACCGATATAGAGCTTGTCGAAAACGCGCAATTCCGTTTGTGGCATACGCAACATGTACGCCGTGAAATGACGTGGCGTCAACTG
>NZ_JBHUSF010000571.1:0-2577 GCF_042673295.1 Rhodococcus sp. NPDC057014 | reverse complement strand
GTTGGGTACCTTCGCCGGCCGGTTCACCGGCTGGCGTGGCCCGTTCTGGATGCTGGCGGTGCTGGCCGTCCCCGCGCTCGTCGCCGTTCTCCGGTTCGCTCCGGCCACCGTGCGCGGGGACACGGTGAGTGTGTCGGCGCGCTCGGAGATCTCGGCGGTGCAGCCGTGGCGGGTGTGGGCGGTGCTGGGTGTGATCATGCTGGCTCAGGCCGGGTTCCTCGGCGCCTACAGCTTCATCAGTCCGCTGCTGACCGACCGTGCCGGTATCTCCGCCGCGCTGGTGCCGCTGGTGCTCGTCGGCTTCGGTGTCGGCGCCGTGGTGGGGACCGCGCTGGGTGGTCGGATCGGCGACCGGCGACCGCTGGCGACCATCGCCGCGGCGGTAGCACTGACCTCGATTCTGCTGCTCGTCCTGGCGGCGACCGCGAGCCACTCGGCGATCGTGGTGGGTCTGGTCGTGCTCCTGGGCGCCTCCGGGCTCGGCGCGAACCCGGTGCTGATCGCCCAGACCATGCGATTTGCCGGATATACCTCGCGGCTGGCGTCGTCGCTGGCGACCTCGGCCTTCAACCTCGGCACCGCCGCCGGATCGGCGTTGGCCGCCACCACCTTGTCGACGTCACTGGGGGTGGTCGGGCCGGCGGCCCTCGGTGCCGCGATCACCGCCACCGCGCTGATCCCGATCGCACTGTTGGTGAGCACCCGGGCGTCGCGTCCTTTTGCCGCCAATCCGCCGCCCCGACCCACCGACGAGACGCCGCCGGTCGCCACATCGGTGAGCTGAAGCGCGGCTGAACACCGGTATCGACAGGAGAAACAGCATGCGCCCCATCATCACCGCGCTGGTCGTCCTCACAACGGCCGTCACCGCCGTCGCCGGGCTGTGCGCCTGCGCGAGCACATCGGACCCGGCCACGAACAGTCCGATGACCGCATCATCCGCCATGCAACCTGCGAGGGCGCAACCTGGACAGAAAGAACCGTTCATGCAGATTCGGCTCAGGATCGACGGTGCGGAGGCGATCGCACGACTCTACGACAACGCCACGGCACGAGACTTCGCCTCCCTGCTGCCGGTCACGATCACCCTGCACGACCTCGGCGGCCGCGAGAAGGCCGGGCCGCTGCCTCGCGAGCTCGCCGACGGTCAGGGCCAGAGCAGCTACCGCGCAGGACAACTCGGCTACTGGGCGCCCAGCAGTGACCTGGCCATCTACTACCGCGAGGACGGTTTCACGATTCCCGATCCCGGGATCGTGATGATCGGCGAGATCGACACCGGACTCGACGCCATCACAGACGACGGCAACGACACCCTCACCATCACCGCAGCCTGACCACCCCACCGACAGAAGAGGACCACCATGCGTGGAGTAGTAATGAATGCCCCCGGCGATGTGCCGACCGACGCGACCCGTCCCACACGGCGGGGCCCTCGGCGCTCGACGAAGATGGTCGGCGCCGGTATTGCCACGCTCGCAGTCCTGGCCGCCTCGGCCTGCTCGGCCACCGACGCGCCCACCTCCTCCGCGGCTCCGGCCTCGCCGGTCGCGAACCCGGCCTCCGGTGATCTGTCCCACGGCGCCGACAATTTCTACACCAGCGACCAGGTCAGCATGGAGAAGGTGACGTTCAAGAACCAGTACCGGATGGACGTCTCCGGCAACCTGTTCGTCCCCAAGAACCTCGACCGCAACACCAAGACCGCAGCCATGGTGGTCGGGCACCCGATGGGCGCGGTCAAGGAACAGAGCGCCAACCTCTACGCCACCAAGATGGCCGAGCAGGGTTTCGTCACCCTGTCGCTGGACCTGTCGTTCTGGGGCGAGAGCGCCGGCGAGCCCCGCAACGCCGTCGCCCCCGACATCTACACCGAGGACTTCAGCGCCGGCGTGGACTTCCTGCGCACCCAGTCCTTCGTCGACACCGAACGCATCGGCGCGCTCGGCATCTGCGGCAGCGGCAGCTTCGTCATCAGCGCCGCCAAGATCGACCCCCGCATCAAGGCCGTCGCCACCGTCAGCATGTACGACATGGGCGGTGCCACCCGCAACGGGCTGGGCCACTCGGTCACCCCCGAACAGCGCCAAGCCGCCCTGGCTCAAGCCGCCGCGCAGCGAGACGTCGAATTCGCCGGTGGTCCCACCGAATACACCGGCGGCACACCCGAACAGCTGACCGACCAGCCCGTCCCCATCGCGCGCGAGTTCTACGACTTCTACCGCACCGCGCGCGGGAGCAGCCCCGGCACCACCACCCATCCGACCCTGTCGAGCAACGTCAAGTTCATGAACTTCTACCCTTTCAACGACATCGAGACCATCTCACCTCGCCCGATGCTGTTCATCGCCGGCGAAAACGCGCACTCACGCGAGTTCACCGAAGAGGCCTACCGCCTCGCCGGCGACCGCAAGGAACTGGTGATCGTTCCCGGCGCCGGTCACGTCGATCTCTACGACCGGGTCGAGATGATCCCGTTCGACAAGCTGACCGAGTTCTACACCCAGAACCTCACCTAACGAGTGCTCGTACCTCCGAGGACCCACGGAGATGCCGGCGCTCGGTCCCGGTGCTGTC
>NZ_JBHUSF010000570.1:0-2583 GCF_042673295.1 Rhodococcus sp. NPDC057014 | reverse complement strand
ACGCGAAGGCAACCCTGCGGGGCCGAACGCGGGACGCCGAACGTCGAAGCCACGCACCGATGCCCGAACCTCGGGTGGTCCCGTCGCCGCGGCGCCCACCGAGGAGTTGACGTCGAAGCTCGAGTCCCGCAGGGGTCCGGTGAAGGTGCAGCTGAACACGTGGGTGTTGGCGTCGACGGAGGCCCGGTTGAAGTGGCTGGTGAAAAACCGAGGGTTCACGGTCACCAGCGTCGTGGACGTGGCCCTGCAGGAGTTGCTGGACCGCTACGACGTCCCGGTGGCCGATCCCGATGGTCGGATCGGGGAGCAGTGAACCGATGAGCCGTCCGTGGGAGCAGATTGCCCTGTTCGACGTGCACGAGCCCTCGGCCCCGGATCCCGGCACCGACGATGCCGTCGAGGTCGACGCGGAGGGCACCGCCGCGGAAGAGTCGCAGACCCCTGCCGCGGCATCGTCGCCACCTGCCGTTGCTGCAGAATCGCCGACGCCTGCCGCTGCCGCGGAACCGCCGACACCTACGGCTGCCGCGGAACCGACGCCCGTGCCGGAGACCGAGTCGACGGCAACACTGAGCCGACCGGTGTGGGAGTCACTACCGGTCGGTGTGGAGGCGGATGAGCATGCGGTGATCGTGACCGCCGACGGAACGTACACCCCGTCCGGGCGGGAGTTGACGGGTCCGGTCGATTCGGTGGAGAAGCTCGACAAACTGGTGCGCTGGGCTGCCCTGAAACCGCTGGGTACGCCGCCGCAGGTGTGGATCGTGGGCCAGGGCGCGTGCGAATCCTTGGGGTGGGTGATCGACCCGGGCGACGAGGACGACTTCAAGGACATGGAGGCGCTGCGCACCCGCGCCGCCACCGACCTGACCGCGGTCCTGCAGGCCACCCTGACACCGATGCTGAACGCGGGGTGGGAGCTGCGCGGCGATCCGGGGCACGTGGTGCACCTGTCCCGGACGATCGGCAAGTTCACCTCGATGGTCGATGTGGTGCTCGAGCCGTACGTGTGGACCTATTGGAACAAGGACTTCGGCTGGAACAACCGGGTCGGGGAGATGGGGATCCTCGGCTCACCCACGGCGGGAACGTATCTCCCCGACGACGATCTGCCGGCGGCGCGGGAGTTGGGGCGCCGGTTGGCGTGGTGTGCGAAACACCTCGGCGTCCTTCCCGGGCCGACACCGGCGCGGACCGGCGCCGCGATCGTCGACAAGATCAAGCGGGAACGCACCCGGACGGGCAAGGGCCTGGTGGTGACGACCGCCGGCCCGGTGCCGCCGCTGGACGGCGCCCGGCGCGGGGACCTCGAACCCGCGGCCGGCTGGACCCGGGTCCCCGACGCACAGGACCTCGAGGGGGCGTGCCGGTTGGTGTCCATCGACCAACGCGCCGCCTATTTGGCGTCGGCCGGGATGCTGGAATTCGGGTACGGGCAACCCACCCACCTGACCGGCCACGCGGCGGCCGCGGCGGCGGTGGGGGACAAGGGTGCCCCGTTCGGGTTGTGGCGGATCACCCTCCCGCCCGCGCAGACGTTGTCGCTGCCCGAGAAGCTGCCCCTGCCGCATCCGCACATGCTCACCGATCAGCCGGTGCAGACCTGGGTCACCACGGTCAGCCTCGACGGGCTGCGGGAACCGGTGGCGGATGGGGGGATCGGCGCCGACCTCGACGACCTGGATGTCACGGAGGCGTGGGTGTTTCCGGAGCAGGGCCGGGTGTTGGACAAGTGGGCGAAAATTTTGCGGGAGGCGCGGAAGGTGTCGGTGGACACCGGGGATGCGGCGACGAAATTGTTCGTCGGGTCCTGCTACAAGGGGTACATCGGGCGGATGGTGAACCCGGACATGTGGACCGCGACCCGGATGGCCCATCATCACCAACCTTTGTGGCGGGCGGCGATCATCGCGCACTGCCGGTGGCGGGGCCGGCGGGTGGCGATGCGGATCGCCCGCGAGCACAATCGGTGGCCGGTCCGCACGGTCACCGACTCCTGGGTGTATTTGCTCGCCGACGGGGAGGGCCTCGCGGATGAGAGTGCGGCGTTGGGGAAGATGTCGGTGGAGAAGGACACCCCCCTCACCGAACCCCTGCTCTCCGCACTCACGTCGGCGGAGGATGTGCACGAGGTGAAACTGACGATCAATGCGGCGTTCGCCACCGACGACTTCGCCGACGACGACTTCGAAGCCGATGACGAGAACACCGACGACGGGGAGGGGGTGCTCTGATGGCCCTGCATCTTCCGAGGCCGCGGACCACGAAGCTGCCGCAGCAGGCGGTCGGTCTGGACGGCCTCAAGGTGTCGGTGGCCGACGCCGCGACCAGCGGTGTCGAAAAATCCAAACAGGTCAAGACCGGGGGTTTGGCCGGGCTGACCAGCAAGGTCTCCGTCAAGCAGTTGCGTAAGGAACTCGGGAACGAGGGGTTGCGGCAGGCGGCGATCGACGCCGGCCGCACCCCGCCGTCGGCGCGGACGTTGCGCCGGTGGGCGCAGCAGGGCCGCATCCCGCACGCGGATGTGCTCGAGCGAGCCCAACGCCGTGCGGCGATCGAACGCCTCGGTGGCGTCGATGCGGT
>NZ_JBHUSF010000569.1:0-2593 GCF_042673295.1 Rhodococcus sp. NPDC057014 | reverse complement strand
GACAAGTTGCGCCGCGAGGCGGGCCCGGTCTTCGGGCATCTGCGTCTGCTCGGCCAGGTCGACGACGCCGAGAAGGCGTCGGCGCTGCGGAGCGCCGACGTGTACTGCGCCCCCAACCTCGGCGGTGAGAGTTTCGGCATCGTGCTGGTGGAGGCGATGGCCGCCGGAGCGGCCGTCGTCGCGAGCGAACTGGACGCGTTCCGCCGGGTCCTGCGGGACGGCCAGGCGGGCGTGCTGGTGCCGGTGGGGGATGCGGCGGCGCTCGCCGCCGGGATCGACTCGGTGCTCGGCGACCCGGAGCACAGCGCCGCGCTCACCGACGTCGGCCGCACGGTGGTCACCGAATACGACTGGCCGGTGGTGGCCGAGCAGATCCTGCGCGTCTACGAGACGGTCACCGTCGGCCGCGACGGCGTCCGGGAGGTCGGCTCGTGACGCTCTCCGCCCTCACGATCCTGGTTCTCGCGCTGGTCGCGGCCGTCGTCCTCGCGATCGGCCTGTGGGCGTACGGCACGGCGAACCGTCTCGACCGCCTGCACGTCCGCTCCGACCTGTCCTGGCAGGCCCTCGACGCGGCCCTCGCCCGCCGGGCGGTGGTCGTCCGCGCGGCGGCCGCGGCGATGGACCCACCCGACGGCAGGTCGCTGGCCGCGCTGGCGGCCAGGGCCGAACGGTCGGATCGGGCCGACCGGGAGATCGCCGAGAACGCGTTGTCCAGCGCACTCTCGTCGCTGGACCCGGACACCCTGCGCCCCCAGCTGGTGGCGGAACTCGCCGATGCCGAGGCGCGGGTGCTGATCGCCCGCCGATTCCACAACGACGCCGTCCGCGACACCCTCGCCCTGCGCACCCGGCGGCCCGTCCGGTGGCTGCACCTCGGCGGCACGGCCCCGCTGCCGACGTACTTCGAGATCACCGAACGCTCGTCCGCCGCCGCGGTCACCAAGGGCCTGTCCCTCGACTCCGTCAGGACGTCCGCCCGGGTGGTGCTGCTCGACGGTGACGGCCGGGTGCTGCTGCTGCGGGGACACGACCCCACCGTCCCCGACATCTACTACTGGTTCACGATCGGCGGCGCCGTCGAGAAGGGCGAGAACCTGCGGGCGGCCGCGGTCCGGGAGATCGCCGAGGAGACCGGGCACACCGCATCACCCGAGTCGCTGCGCGGACCGATGTGGCGCCGGGTGGCGATCTTCTCCTGGAACGGGCAGCTCATCCGCTCCGAGGAGCTGTTCTTCGCGTTGCGCACCGACGGGTTCGAGCCGCACCACGGCGGCTTCACCGAACTCGAGAGCCGCACCATCACCGGTCACCGGTGGTGCACCGCGGACACGGTGCGGGACCTGGCGGCGGCGGGCGAAGCCGTGTACCCGCACGACCTCGCGGATCTCCTCGACGAGGCCGAAGCGGTCGCCGTTGCCGACGACGACCCCGAGGTGCGCGCGATCACCTGAGCCGCCCGCAGGTCCGGAGAAAGCCAGCAATCGCGGACTGGCTACGGAAGTGGACTGGCGTTCGTCCTAGAATCGGGTACTGCAGCGTGAAACGTTCTCGCTCACGCATGCCGCTATCGCAACCAATCCACGCCACACCTCAGGAGTTCGCTGTGAGCACCCCCGACACCACCCCCACCACCGGTACGGCGCGCGTCAAGCGCGGCATGGCCGAGATGTTGAAGGGCGGGGTCATCATGGACGTCGTCACCCCCGACCAGGCGAAGATCGCCGAGGATGCCGGTGCCGTCGCGGTGATGGCACTCGAGCGGGTGCCCGCGGACATCCGCGCCCAGGGCGGCGTGTCCCGGATGAGTGACCCGGACATGATCGACGGCATCATCTCCGCCGTCTCGATCCCGGTGATGGCCAAGGCCCGGATCGGGCACTTCGTCGAGGCGCAGATCCTGCAGTCGCTCGGTGTCGACTACATCGACGAGTCGGAGGTCCTGACGCCCGCCGACTACGCCAACCACATCGACAAGTGGAAGTTCACCGTTCCGTTCGTCTGTGGTGCCACCAATCTCGGTGAGGCCCTGCGCCGCATCACCGAGGGTGCGGCGATGATCCGCTCGAAGGGTGAGGCCGGCACCGGCGACGTGTCCAATGCGACCACCCACATGCGCACCATCGGCGGGGAGATCCGCCGGTTGACGTCGCTGAGCGAGGACGAGCTGTACGTGGCGGCCAAGGAGCTGCAGGCCCCGTACGATCTGGTCGTCGAGGTCGCCAAGGCCGGGAAGTTGCCGGTCACCATGTTCACCGCCGGTGGCATCGCCACCCCGGCGGACGCGGCGATGATGATGCAGCTCGGCGCGGAGGGTGTGTTCGTCGGATCCGGCATCTTCAAGTCGGGCAACCCGGCCGAGCGCGCCGCGGCGATCGTCAAGGCGACCACGTTCTTCGACGACCCGGACGTTCTCGCGAAGGTGTCCCGCGGGCTGGGCGAGGCGATGGTCGGCATCAACGTCGACGACATCCCCGTCCCGCACCGGCTCGCCGAACGCGGCTGGTGATCCCCGCGCTCGAGCACTGATCGAGCGTCGGCGCCCCCGGCACTGCTCTTCCGCTCGCACCGCACGAGGCCCCCACCGGGGCCC
>NZ_JBHUSF010000568.1:0-2623 GCF_042673295.1 Rhodococcus sp. NPDC057014 | reverse complement strand
GCTTGTTGTTTGTGGGGGGGGCGGGCCGGGACCCCTTTTGGGGGGCGGTGACCGGCACTTCTCACGGTGCGAGGCCGCGCGCTGTGAACTTTACGTACTTTAATCTTCATGTAATGGACTGTTGTCCAATAGTTTTCGATTCAACTGGGCGAAAAGTGCTGCCACAGTGACACATGCCACAAGATCGCGTCCGTTTCGGGCGTTTCGTCGTTCTCCGCCCGTAAGGTGTCGACATGTCGTCGATCCTCGAGAACGAGAAAGCACCCCCATCCGGTGCCCCCGCCCCCGGACCGACCCGTGGCGAAAGGTGGCGAGATAACGCGCGATACGACCTACCCGCATCGCTCGTCGTCTTCCTCGTCGCCCTACCGCTGTCGCTCGGCATCGCCATCGCGTCCGACGCCCCGATCATGGCGGGACTCATCGCCGCGATCGTCGGAGGTGCGGTCGCGGGTTCCGTCGGTGGGGCGCCGCTCCAGGTCAGCGGTCCGGCCGCCGGATTGACCGTGGTGGTAGCCGAATTGGTCGCCACGTTCGGCTGGAAGGCCACCTGCGCGATCACCGTCGCCGCCGGATTCCTTCAAATCATCTTCGGGCTCAGTAAGATTGCCCGCGCCGCCCTGGCCATCGCGCCGGTCGTCGTCCACGCCATGCTGGCCGGCATCGGAATCACGATCGCCCTCCAGCAGATTCACGTCCTCCTCGGCGGCAGCTCCCACAGCTCGACCGTCGAGAACATCACCCAGCTGCCCGGGCAGCTGATATCCGCCCGGTACGGCGACGTTCTCGTGGGCGCGGTGGTCATCGTCGTCCTGTTGTTCTGGAAGAAGACGCCCGGCAAGCTGAAGGTTCTTCCGGGGCCGCTGGTCGCCGTCGTCGCCGCCACCGTTCTGTCCCTGGTTCTTCCGTTCGAGCTCGATCGAATCACGTTGGACGGCTCCCTGTTCGACGCCGTGGCGCTTCCCTCGATGCCGGAAGGCCCGTGGCTCGCCGTGGCCACCGGTGTGCTCACGGTCGCGCTGATCGCCAGCGTCGAGAGCCTGCTCTCCGCCGTCGCCGTCGACAAGATGCACGGCGGGACCCGGTCGGAATTCAATCGGGAACTCGTCGGGCAGGGCTCGGCCAACATGGTCTCGGGTCTCATCGGCGGCCTGCCGGTCACCGGTGTCATCGTGCGCAGCTCCACCAACGTCGCCGCCGGGGCGAAGACCCGGGCGTCCGCCGTGCTGCACGGCGTCTGGATCCTCGTCTTCGCCGCACTGCTCACCGCGCTGGTCGAGCAGATCCCGATGGCCGCGCTCGCTGGACTGCTCATCGTGATCGGCATCCAGCTCGTCAAGATGGCGCACCTGCGCACGGCCCGCCGCACCGGCGACCTGTGGGTGTACGGCGTGACCGTGGCCGGTGTGGTCTTCCTGAACCTGCTCGAAGGCGTGATCATCGGTCTCGCACTCGCGGTGGTCCTGCTGCTGTGGCGGGTCATCCACCCCAGGATGCGCGCCGAACCCATCGGATCCGAGGACTCCGGGCGGTGGCGCGTGACCGTCGAGGGGTCGTGCAGCTTCCTGTCCATGCCCGCACTGACCGGGCTGCTCGCGAAGGTTCCCGCGGGCGCACACGTCACCGTGGAACTGGCGGTCGACTTCCTCGACCACGCCATGTTCGAAGCGATCGACGACTGGAAGCGGCACTACGAGAACAACGGCGGAACCGTCGTGATCGACGCGCTCGGTCCCGTCGACATGGACGCCGTGGGTGCGTCGCCGCCCCGGCGCGGCGTCGGCGTGGCGAGCCCCCGCGGGTTCGCTCCGTGGAAGAGCTGGCAGCCGCGGCACCACGACACCGCTGAGACCACCACACCGGCGGCGCTGCGACCCGTCCTCGCCGGAGTGTCGGAGTACCACCGGCGCCACGCGGCGCAACTGCAGCCGCACCTCGATGACCTGCGGGACGGGCAGCGCCCCGACTCGCTGTTCCTCACCTGCTCCGATTCACGCATCGTGCCGAACGTCATCACCAGCAGCGGTCCCGGCGACCTCTTCACGGTGCGCAACGTGGGCAACCTCGTCCCGACCGGGAAGCAGGACATGTCCGTCGAAGCGGGCCTGGCCTTCGCGCTCGACGAACTCGAGGTCAGCTCGGTAATCGTGTGCGGCCACTCCGGCTGCGGCGCGATGAAGGCCGTCCTGGCAGAGGCGCAGGCGGACACGGACGGATCCGAGGGGGCCGTCGAGCAGTGGCTGACGTTCGCGCGGCCGAGCCGCACGGCGTTCCTCGGCGGTCACCCGGTGGCGCGGGCAGCGGCGGAACTGGGATTCGACGAAGTCGACCAGCTGGGCATGGTCAACGTGGCGGTCCAGGTGCAAACCCTCGGGCGCCATCCCCTCGTCGGCGCGGCGGCGGCCGAGGGCCGAGTACGCGTCGCGGGAATGTTCTTCGACATTCCGTCCGCGCGCGTACTCGAGATCACCTCGACCGGTGTGTCCTACCTGGACCACGTGCCGACATGATTCAGAGGAGATGGACCCTCTTGTAGAGGCGCTTCGGCGGGCCGCCGACGAGGCCGACGCCATCGAGGAACTGCATCAACTTGGAACCGGACGTCCGGACGGTGTCCTTGTAG
>NZ_JBHUSF010000567.1:0-2635 GCF_042673295.1 Rhodococcus sp. NPDC057014 | reverse complement strand
CACACATCTCGAGTGGGAATCGAAACGGCCCTGATTCGATCTCTGCGCGAGATCGAACCAGGGCCGCCGGTGACGAGGAGCAGATGCCTCGCCGAAGACTCACATGACGAGGACCCCGCGTTCCGCGATCTTGTGTTCGGCAAGATCCTGAAGCGCCTGGTTGACGTCGTCGAGACTGTAACGCGTGGCGTCGGCGTTGATTCCGTGTTCCTTCCACAGGCTGATGACCGAAGCCAAGTCGGCACGCGACCCGAGCGAGCTCGTACTCACCTGCACTTGCTGGTTCGGGTTCGTGTAGCCGAAGGGCAGAGTGCCGCCGCCGATTCCGACCAGGACGATCGCACCGCAGGGCGCGGTGACGCCGGCAGCGAGGGCGAGCGTGCTGTCCACTCCGACGAAGTCGATGACCGCGTCGACACCGAGGCCGTCACCGGACACGTTCAACAGCTGGCCGACAGCATCGTCGGAGGTGGAATCCACCGCCATGGAAGCCCCGATCGTGAGAGCGTGTTCGCGTTTGCCTGCGTCGATGTCCACAGCGACAATCCGTGCCGACGTCAGAGCCGACAAGTACTTGATCGCGAACTGACCCAATCCCCCGGCCCCGATCACGGCCACGCTTCGATCGGATTCGATCAGTCTGTCCAGGACCTTGGAGACAGCCCCATAGGCGGTCAGTCCGGCGTCGGTCAACGGCGCCGCCTCCACGGGGTCCAGGTCTCCGAGCGGAACAAGGTGCCGGGCGGCAGGAACGAGTAGGTAGTCCGCCCACCCTCCCGGCTGGGTCACGCCGACATAGCTGACGTTCGGGCAGATGTGCTCATGACCGGCCCTGCACACGCGGCAGGTGCCATCACCCCACCCCGGCCATACCGCTACGGCATCCCCCACCTCGAAGTCGGTCACGCCGTCGCCGAGCGCATGCACGTATCCGGTATTTTCGTGCCCGAGTGTCCATGGAAAATACGGCACGGAGGGCATTCCGGGTCCGGCGTTCTGGATAGTGACGTCCGAGTGGCACACACCGGACGCCGCGATTTTCACCACGACCTGCCCCGGCCCCGGCGTGGGGTCCGGGATCTCCTCGACGACGAGATCAGAGCCGGTGGACGGCAGTCGAGCAGCGCGCATGGGAATCCTTCCTTCGTATGGTGTTTGTTGCGCCAACCGTCGACATTCAGGCAGTGAACCGGTACCGAGCCAGACCCCGCACCCAGTAGGACGGCATCCACTCGGGATCCGACTCCAGCGGCTGCAGATCAGGGAACCGTGTCAGCAGTCCGCTGACGGCCTTCGCGCACATCATGCGGCCGAGCGGTGCACCGATGCAGTGGTGCGCGCCGGTGGCGAAGGACAGGTGCTTGTTGAGGTTGGGCCGGTCGAGGATGAACCGCTCCGGCTCGTCGAACACCGTGTCGTCGTGGTTGGCCGACGCGAGGTACGCGAACACCATGGATTCCGCCGGGATGGTGACGCCCGCGACCTCGACGTCGCGCGTGGAGGTCTGGAAGACCATCTGCACGGGTGAGTTCTGACGCAGCGTCTCCTGGACGGCTGCCAGAGCCCGGGTCGGATCGCGCCGCACCTCGGCCAGGATGTCCGGGTGCGTGAACAGGTTGTAGATCGTCGAGCTGATCAGGTGGGACGGCGTCTCGGAGCCGCCGAACTGCATCAACGCGACCAGACTCAAGATTTCGGTGGCGGTGAGGGTCTGGCTTTCTTCCTCGGCGCGAACAAGATCCGAGACCAGATCGGTCCCTGGATGGGTTCGACGGTATTCGATCTGCTCGGTGAAGTAGGCACGGAGTTCGGCGACGCTCTTGCTGATCTGGTCGAGCTCGTCCTGGGGAAGAACTCCGCGGCTGGGCGACTTCAACAGATCCATCGTCCAGCGCTTGAAGTCCTCCCGCACGTCCGGGTCCTCGACGCCGAGCAGGTCCGCGGTGACGTTGACCGGGACGTAGGCGGCGAAATCCGACACCAGATCGAATTCCGAGCGCTTGTTCTCCAGGTTGTCGAGCAACCTGTTGACCACGGCATCGACCTTCGGCTCCATGGACTTGATGGCACCCGGCCGGAAGCCGGCGTTGGCCAGGCGGCGGATGCGTGAATGCTCCGGCGGGTCCGTGGCGATGATGGACTTCACCTCGGGGACGGGATCGAACTCACCGAAGGCGCTCGTGGTGAAATCCTTGGCGGAGAATGTTTCCGGATGCTTGAAGGTGCTCTCCACATCGGCGTACCGGAAGATTCCCCACGCGCCGACCGACTCGAGATACTGCACCGGCGCGTTCTGGCGAAGTTCTTTGTAGAAGGGGTAAGGGTTCTGCTGAACCAGGTAGTCGAGCGGATCGAAACCGGTGGCGGTTGTCACCATAACCTCCAAATCAGGACCGGCAGACTCTTGTGAGTCGTGCTCGGGCGGTTCGTTCTGTGACGCACAACACGTACTGAAATAACGTAACCATAATCATGTTATCTGCGCAAGGTCGGTGCGCATTTCGAAGGAAACAAATAGTGAAATCCTCAGCGGGGAATGCGCTTTCGCACCCTGCGGCTGGACAGCACCACTCCCAGGGAACCGACTGGAAGTCGATCTTCCGCTCTGCCAGACGGCTTCGGTCCGAGACACGAG
>NZ_JBHUSF010000566.1:0-2682 GCF_042673295.1 Rhodococcus sp. NPDC057014 | reverse complement strand
CCCGTGAACGGCGGAGTCTTCGGGGGGAGTTCGGAATCCGGCAGCGCCCGGGCATCCTCGAGCGCCTGCAGCCAGATCCGGGAATGCCGCCGCTGCCGGGGACCGCCGAACACCGGCAGCGCCCGCAGCGCATCGATGCTGCGGGGATCCTTGGTCGCGGCGTCGATGATCGCCGAATCCGGAAGCACCCGGCTGGGGGAGACGTCGCGCTTGCGGGCCAGGTCCTCCCGGGCCTGCCACAGCGAGCGCGCGGCGGCGAGCTGCCGCTGGTTCTTCAGCGACGTGATGTGCGACGTGCGCCGCCAGCGGTCGGGCTTGGGCCGCGGTGGCCCGGCGAGCCGGATGTGCTCGAATTCCTGCGCCGCCCACTCGCTCTTGCCCTGCTCGTCGAGTTCTGCCGCCATCACGTTGCGCAACTCGACCAGAACCTCGACGTCGAGGGCCGCGTAGTTCAGCCAGGTGTCGGGCAGCGGCCGCTTCGACCAGTCGGCGGCGCCGTGCCCCTTCCGCAGTTCGAGGCCCAGCGTCCGCTCGACGATCGCGGCGAGGCCGACCCGTTCGAACCCGGCGAGGCGCCCCGCCAGTTCGGTGTCGAACAGCGTCGCCGGCGCCAGGCCGATCTCCGCCAGCCCCGGCAGATCCTGGTCGGCGGAGTGCAGGATCCATTCCAGCGGGTTGATCACCTCCGCCAGCGGGGTGAGATCGGCGGCGGTGGGGATCGGGTCGAGGAGCACCGTCCCCGCGCCCTCCCGGCGCAGCTGCACGAGATACGCCCGCGCCGAGTAGCGGAAGCCGGACGCCCGCTCGGCGTCGACCGCCAGCGGACCGGTGCCCTCGCTCAGCGCGGCCGCGGCCTTCGCGACACCCTCCGCCGTGGTCACTACGTCGGGCACGCCGTCCCGGGGTGCGAGCAGGGGTACTACCTGCCTGCCGGGTTCTTCGGCGGGGACGGGTGACGAGGCGTCGTCGGTGACTTCGGACATGACAGCTGACTCTACGTCGCTTCGGGATTCGCGCAGCGCACCGGCGGGTTCACGGCCGGTTCCCCGCTGCCTCGACGAGCTCGTCCAAGGCCGCCGGAAACGCGTCGACGAGGTCCCAGAGGTGGGGCGCGAGTTCCGGGCAGCTCATCAGACCGACGTCGAGTTGACCGTTCAGCGACATCACCGTCACGTTGAGGCCCGCGCCGTGGAAGATCGGGCCCAGCGGGTACATCGCCCGGATCAGGGCGCCCAGGAAGTACAGCGGGACCGACGGTCCCGGCACGTTGGAGATCACGAGGTTGTGGACCACCGGATGCCGTTCCGCCAGGCCGAGGGTCGAATAGAGGCGCATCGCGGTGCCGAACACGGCCTGACCGGCGAACTGGGACCAGTCCTGCAGCAGGCTCGCGCCGAGGGTCTCGTTGTGTTCCTTGGACGTCGAGTTGTGCTCGCCGATCGCCAGCAGGCGTTCGGCGGGATCCTCGATCTGGGTGCCGAGTTGGGTGAACATCCCGGACACCTGGTTGGTACCGGGCCGGTCCGATTTTCCGTGGACCGACACCGGGACGATCGCGACCAGCGACTTGTCGGGCAGTTCCCGGCGGCTGTGCAGGTACTTCCGCAGTGCGCCCGAGCACAGGGCGAGGACGACGTCGTTGACCTTGACGTCGAACGCGTTCTTGACCGTCTTGACCTTGTCGAGGTCGAGCTGGGTGAACGCGAGATTGCGGTGGCTGGTCAGCGTGCCGTTGAGGGACGTGCGCGGTGCGGTGAACGGCGCGGGCATCGCCTCGCCGCGCCGGGCCCGGCCGATCCAGCGGGGCAGCACCGTCAGGCTCTGCGGGACGATACGCAGCAGTTTCGCGGGCCGGGACGCGACGGCGAGCAGCCCGCCCACGGCGATGTCGAGCGTGCTCGCCTGCCCCGCGCTCTCGGCGGAGTCGTCGCGGTCGGGCCGCGGGGCGTCCGGTTCGAGGCCGCACAGCTGGGCCATCATGTTCGCGCCGGTGATCCCGTCGACGCCGGCGTGGTGCATCTTCGACATCACGGCGACGGAACCGTCCTCGAGCCCCTCGATCACCCACATCTCCCACAGCGGCCGGGCGCGGTCGAGGGGGATGCCCGCGATGTCGCCGCACAGTTCGGCGAGCTCGTCGCGGCCGCCGGGGGCGGGAAGGGCGACGCGGTGGCAGTGCCGGTCGATGTCGAAGTCGGCGTCCTCGACCCACACGGGGTGGTCGAGGTTGAACCGGGAGTCCTGCAGCTTGCGCCGGAAGGCGGGAATCGCCTCGGTGCGGGCGCCGAGTTCGGCCTTGAGTCCGGCGAACGTGTATCCACCAGGAACCGTCGAGACGTCGAGGACGATGACGCCGCAGACGTGAAGGAGTTGCGTCGACGTTTCGAGGTAGAGGAAGGACGCGTCGAGACCGCTGAGTCGCTGCATGCACCGATATTAGAACACGTTCTAGAAGTTGGTCCAACGAATCGTGGAACCGTGAGGTCTGCGCGACGGCGGACCGGCGAGAGGCTACTCGGCGTCGTTCTCGATCCGGTCGGCGCAAGCGCGGGGTGGGCGACCGCTTCATTAGAACATGTTCTACGGTTGGGGTATGACCCGAGGCTTCGTTCTCCGGCAGGCAGTCGGTGCCGCACTCGCCGCCAACGCCCTGCGTCCCCTGCCCGGCGCGCCCACCTCGGT
>NZ_JBHUSF010000565.1:0-2697 GCF_042673295.1 Rhodococcus sp. NPDC057014 | reverse complement strand
GGCCACATCCGCGAGAACCGACTGCGCGTGGACGTCGTCGGCCGGGGTCACGAACACGAGGTCGGCGCCGCGTGCCGCCAGGTCGTACGGCAGTGCCTGATGGGCGAGTGCGGTGACCGCCGGCTGCCCCTGCGGCGGTCGCACCACGAAGCAAGGGGGTCTCTCGGTCGCTCCGGATGGTCGCCTGCGAGCTTACGGTTCGTCGTCTGTTCGAGCGCCCCCTTTTTCATCAGCTCGATTGAAACCCCGGCAACCGAAGGTGCAGTTGCACTGCATGTTTCCGATCGGGACGAATTAATGTCCGATCGCATCGAACTGTCCCACGTCAGGCACCGTTTCTCGTGGTGGAGGGCGGAGGCGGTGAACGACCGACGGCGACAACCGGGGCTAGTCTCTCGATGTCCGGATGCCGGCCCCCGTCACTCTGTCGTGTGCCAGGCATCTCTCTGGGACCGAAGTAGGGAAGGGACGACATGACAGCGGTGAACACGGCCATCAGTGCGGCCGAATCCGTGACCGCCGCAGACCGCCTCCCATTCGTCGCTCGGGTGCGGGAGTACGCCGAACGAGTGCTGCGCCCCGAAGCCCTGTCGATCGACCGTGACGGGGTCAGCGGAGAACGTATCGACGAACTCGCTGCGCTGGGGCTCCTGAACCACCAAGCGCCGCGGGAATACGGCGGCCTCGACATCGACCGCAACACCGATCGTCGCCTGCACGAGATCATCGCCGGCGCGTGCTTCAACACGTGGCTCGTCTGGGCTCAGCACGCGCCGATGGCCGGGCGAATCGTCGAATCCAGGAAACCGGGCGAACCGGTGTCGCAGCTCGCCGAGCGAATTCTGCGTGGCGAACTCGTGCTCGGTGCCGGAGTCAGCGACGTCCGGAGGTTTCCCGACCATTACATCGCGGCGGAAAGGACGAGCGGCGGCTGGATCTTCACCGGCGCCATCTCCTGGGTCAGCGGGTGGGGGCTCAACGACGCCCTGACGGTCGCCGCGGTGGAAAGGCGGACGGAGACCGTGATCACCGCGCTCGTGCCGGTGAGCGACCGCACGCGCAGTGTCGGACCGCTCCCACTCGGCGCCGTCGCGGGCAGCAGGACCGCGCGGGTCGAGCTCGACGACGTGTTCGTACCCGACGAGCACGTGCTCTCCGCCCACTCGCTGGAGACCACGCGGTTCAACGACATCGGCACGGCGAGCGACGCACGCGGCCACCACTTCGGGCTTGCAGAAACGGTCCTCCGAGAGTTGGAGCAGTCAGGACACCCGCTCGCCCAGGACGTGGCGGCGACGTGGAGGCCGCGCATCGCGCGGATTCGGAGCACTGCGTACGAGCTGTCTGATGAGGCCACCGCCGCGGGAGGTGGTCCGCATCGGATCGGCGAACGCCTCGCGACCAAGGTCGCCAGCGGCGAGGCATTGTCCACGATCACCCGAGCACTGCTGATAGCGCGGGCCGGTCGGGGACTGAGTGGCGACGACACGGCGCAGCTCCATGCGCGGTCGGCGCTTTTCGTCCTGGTCCAAGGACAAACCACCGACGTTCGCCGAGCCCAGCTCGCCGAACTCGCCCGCTGATCACCACCACCGAACAGGAATCATCATCCCATGAGCCTCGAATTCCTCTGGTACATCCCGAATCAGGTGACGCCGGGACACCGCGGCGAGCCCGTCACGGTCGACCACAACAGCCTCGACACCCTCACGGCCCAGGCGGAGGCCCTGGAGGAACACGGCTGGAAGGGTGCATTGATCGGCACCGGGTGGGGTCGCCCGGACACCCTCACCGTCGCCACGGCCCTCGCTGCCCGGACGTCGACGTTCGAGCCACTCGTCGCGGTTCGGCCCGGGTACTGGACTCCGGCTCACTTCGCCTCCGCTGCAGCGAGTCTCGACCACCTGTCCGGTGGCCGGGTGCGGGTCAACATCGTGTCCGGCAAGGACGACCTGGGAGCGTACGGCGAACGCGAGAGCGACCAGGCCGCCCGCTACGCCCGCACCAAGGAGTTCCTGCAACTCGTCCGTAAGCTGTGGACGGAGGAGAACGTCACCTACCGTGGCGAGCACTTCCAGGTCACCGACTCCACGGTGCTGCCCCGGATCGCGCCGCGCGGAGACCGGCTCCACCCGAAGCTCTACTTCGGTGGTGCCTCCGACGCCGCTGAGCGGGTAGCGGCCGCCGAAGCCGACGTCCAACTCTTCTGGGGCGAACCCCTCGAAGGGGTGCGGGAGCGGATCGAGCGCCTGCGGGCGCTGAGTGAGGAACTCGGCCGAGAGCACGCACCGCTCGAGTTCGGTCTGCGGATCACCACCCTCGTCCGGGACACGACCGAGCAGGCCTGGGCCGACGCGGAAGCGAAGGTGGCGGAGATGGCGAAGATGGCGAAGAACCAGGGTGCACCGGAGCAGAACCCGCACCGTCAGACCGCCGTGGGACAGCAGCGACTCCTCGACCTCGCTGCTCGCGGCGAGGTGCTCGACGACAATCTGTACACCGCACCCGGCAAGTTCGGTGGCGGCGGCGCAGGCACCACCTGGCTCGTCGGCTCCCCGGAGGATGTCGCGAAGTCGTTGCGCAAGTACCAGGACCTCGGCATCACCCATTTCGTGTTGTCGGACACCCCGTACCTGCGGGAGATCGAACGTCAGGGCACGCAGTTGCTGCCGCTACTGGGGGAATGAGCGCGGAAGC
>NZ_JBHUSF010000564.1:0-2725 GCF_042673295.1 Rhodococcus sp. NPDC057014 | reverse complement strand
GTGCGGTGCACTCGCCGGTCTCTTGGTGCTGAAAGAGGTGAGCCTGGGACGGGTCACCCGGGCTGACGTATCAGATTGCAGCTTCGGCTTCGGACACGATCGTGGCGTTCATCTCGCGAAGACGGTCTGCGTGCTCGTTGGCGTGGTGACCGCAGAAGAGCAACTCTCCTCCGGTCGGAAGGACCGCGCGGACGCGGGCTCCCGCACCGCACCGGTCGCACCGGTCGGCTGCGGTCAACGGGGGGCTGGTCAGTGTTCCGGGCATGACTCCTCCGTACTGGCTTTTCGACTGATGCCGAGTGCCTGGGGCCTTGGTCCGCCGCGTCGGGGGTGGCGCGGTGGATCTACTCTGTCAGACGTTTGGGGTTTACGCGTTGTTCCCGACGGCGTTTCTCAGTGTTGCATCACACACGAAACCGGCCCGAAACGTGCGGACAACGACGTGACGAGCACCGATGCGAACAGACCGATCGGTCCGAGTTCGCTGACAGCTGATTCGATTTCGGGCGTGACGCTAGTCTCGCCCTGTGAAATCCGAAGACCAGCTCGTTCACATCTGCAGCCGCGACGAATGGCGCACCGCGGAACGCGAAGGCGCTCGCGTGCCCGCCACGTACGCCGCGGACGGATTCGTGCACCTGTCCACACCCGCCCAGGTGCACCTGCCCGCCAACCGATTGTTCGCCGGACGCACGGACCTCGTCCTCCTCAGACTCGACCCCGACGCCCTCGGTGCGCCGGTGACGTGGGAGCCGGGCGTGCCGGCCGATCCGGCGTCGATGCTGTTCCCGCACCTGTACGGGCCGCTGCCCGTCGCGGCGGTCACCGCCGTCGAGGAGTACCGCCCCGAGGCCGACGGAACGTTCCCCGCCCGGCACTGACGCGAGCCTTCCGCGGTTGGTCACCCCCATCGGACTACCGTGGAGGCATGAACGTTGAAGTGACGCCACTACCCGGTATCGGGGTGCGTAAGGACTTCGAACTCGCCGCCGGTCGCCGCATCGGTGTCATCACCCATCGCGACGGCCGCACGGACCTCATCGTGTCGAAGGCCGACGACCCCGACGCCTGTGCCGCGTCGGTGCCGCTCACCACCGAGGAAGCGGCCGTGCTCAGCAATCTGCTCGGCGCACCGCAACTGGTGGCGCAGCTGGAAGAGGAACACCGGGACCTGCCCGGCATCCGCACCAAGCAGCTGTACATCAAGGAAGACTCCCGGTTCGACGGCCGCCCGCTCGGCGACACCGCGATGCGCACGCGCACCGGAGTCTCGATCGTCGCGGTCATGCGGGCGGGCCAGGTGTACCCGTCGCCGAAGCCCGACTTCCTGCTCACCTCCGGCGACCTGCTGGTCGCCGTCGGAACCACAGACGGACTGGACGCGTCAGCCAAGCTCCTGGCCAACGGCTGACAGACCCGTGAACACCACCACGCTCGCGCTCATCGAACTGGGCGCGGTGTTCTTCGCGCTCGGCCTGCTGGGCCGTCTGGCAGCTCAATTCGGGATGTCGCCGATCCCGTTCTATCTCCTCGGAGGCCTGTGCTTCGGCAGCGGCGGATTCGTCAACCTCGGCGACATCAGCGAGTTCAGCCACCTGGCGAGCGAGATCGGGGTGGTCCTCCTCCTGCTGCTGCTGGGGCTCGAGTACACCGCGTCGGAACTCGTCACCGGCCTGCGGCGGTCGTGGATGGCCGGTGTCGTCGACGCCGTCCTCAACGCCGCGCCCGGAGCGGTCGTCGCACTGATGCTCGGGTGGGGACCCACCGGTGCCGTCGTCATGGCCGGCGTCACCTACATCTCGTCCTCGGGCATCATCGCGAAGGTGCTGAGCGACCTGGGACGGCTCGGTAACCGCGAGACGCCGGTCGTGCTGTCGATCCTGGTGTTCGAGGACCTCGCGATGGCCGTGTACCTGCCCATCCTGACGGCCCTGCTCGCCGGCGTCAGTTTCGCCGGTGGACTCGAGGCGGTGGCGATCTCCCTCGTCGTGATCTCCGTCGTCCTCGTGATCGCGCTGCGGTACGGCCGCTACGTGTCCGCGCTGCTGGACAGCCCGGACAGCGAGACCCTGCTGCTGAAGCTGCTCGGTGCCGCGCTGCTCGTGGCGGGGATCAGCTCGGCGATGCAGGTCTCGGCGGCCGTCGGCGCGTTCCTGCTGGGGATCGCGATCTCCGGCACGACCGCCCACAACGCGAGCCGCGTCCTCGAGCCGCTCCGCGATCTGTTCGCGGCGATGTTCTTCGTGGTGTTCGGGCTCAACACCGATCCCCGGGCGATTCCGCCGGTCCTCGGCTGGGCCGTGCTGCTCGCCGTCGTCACCGCGCTGACCAAGATGGTCACCGGCGCGTGGGCGGCGAAACAGCAAGGGGTCGGGCGGCTGGGCCGGGCCCGCGCCGGGGTCGCGTTGATCGCGCGCGGCGAGTTCTCGATCGTCATCGCCGGGCTGGCGTTGTCGGCGGGCGCCGTGGAGAGCGAACTCGTGGCACTCGCCACCGCGTACGTGCTCCTGATGGCCGTCATCGGCCCGGTGGCGGCACGGGTGGTCGAACCGGTGGCGGGCGCCTGGATCCGGGTGCGCACCACCGCCTGACGGGCGGCCGCCGGATGCCCGGCGCACGGACGACGATGCCCCCGGACTCGCGCGGGGGCCGGGGGCATCGGGGGGTGTGGGTGAGTCGAGGTAGTCGCGCAGCAGCTGCGGCCGCGGGGGGGGGCGCGGGGTCG
>NZ_JBHUSF010000563.1:0-2757 GCF_042673295.1 Rhodococcus sp. NPDC057014 | reverse complement strand
ACCCACGAGGCTGCTACTCGCCGGCCCGCGTGGAGATCACACCAAGCGGGTATCCGCTTGGTGTGGAAATCATCGGAATTCTCATCCTGGTCGGCGTCATCGCCTTCGTCCTGCACAAGAAGCGCGGGCGAAGGGGCTCCACGGGGCACAATTGATCCGGCCACTCGTTCACGGGCGAGAGCTGCTTGGCGTAGAGACAATTCCGACCGACAATCACCACTGACGCCGGCCCTCCCGCCCATCAGCAAGCCCGCCGACTGATACAGGGGACGGTCCTGCGGTCAGACGTTCAGACATTGTTCCGATCCCTCGTGGTGAGACTTCAGCCCGCAACGCACCTCCGATCACGTTCTCGACAGTGGTCCGGTAAGAATGCTCATTTACTCGCTTGCCTACCACGACCGTGACCGCCACACGTCTCACCGACCCAGGTACGAAGCCCCGCACCATTCGAGGCGGACCCTCAGGATTGAAGATACGACGTTGGATCTCGTACCGCGAACAGCAAACGCCCGGGATGCTTCGTTCTGGCCGCGCGCACCAGACATGCCTTGCGCGACCACTTCGGCAACGGCCACTGCGTCGGGTCGACGTGCGCCTGCTGCTCCATGCTTCGCGTCGACCGGCTGCACACGGCGTCCAGCCCCACGTCCGGCCCTGAGGATCGGGCAGGACACGGCGTGCACGTGACCAGTCGTCACCACAGGACGAGTCGGCGTGCGCCGTCGCGTGTTCGCCGTGCAATAACTCGGTGTGACTCCGCAGTAAGCCGGTCATCAACTGTGGGGCGCCCGGTGTAAGAAACGGACATTTCGGGTAACGCAGGTGGGTAGTGTTCGGTATCCAATCGAGCGGCAACTACCTCGGCCTGGGCCCAGCCCGACCGCGTGGTCTCGCGTCGCCCTCACGGTGGCCGATCCCTACTTCAGAACAGCGGGTTGGACATGTCGGACGGCAGTGACGATCGGGCTCGGGACGACGAGTGGAACTACCGCGCCCGCCACGAGACGGAGACTCAACGACTCGACCGAAACTGGGCGGCCCTGCTGCAGGAGCTGCGTGTCGTGCAGACCGGAGTCCAACTGCTCACCGGGTTCCTGTTGACGTTGCCGTTCCAGCAGCGCTTCGCGGACCTGACGGACTTCGAGGTCGGGATTTACCTCGTGACCGTCGCCCTGTCTGTCGTGTCGACGATGCTGCTGGTCGCACCCGTCGGAATCCATCGGGCGCTGTTTCGCCAGCATGCCCTGCCCGCACTGGTGGCCACCGCGCACACGCTGACGCTCTGCGGTATCGCCACCTTCGCGGCCGCACTGGTCGGGGTCGTGCTTCTCATCTTCAGTTTCGTCATCTCGCCGAGGGTCGGCCTCGTCGCGGCGGCGGTCGCAACGACCATATTCTGCGGGCTGTCCCTTCTCGCCGTGATTCTGCGACTGCGGCACCGCCGCAACGATTCTCCACCCTCCGACAGCGGCTGACGGACCTTAGCGGCACCCTCTCGTGCAGCCACGGCGAAACCCTCACCGCCAGGTGACCAAGCTCGACGTGCGGGGATCGCCGTTCCGTTACCGGGAATTCTTGCCGGCGACCGCGGTCGCCGGGTGCACGGCGATCAGGCCGAGTCCTTCGCGTCGCTTGCACAAGCGCGCCAGTTCCCGGGATGCGGCCTCGCCGAGCAACTCGGTCAGCTCGGGCGCATACGACTGAGGACGCTGACGAACGTGACCGGTGCGATCAGCCCGTCGTATCCGAGCTCGTAGGCGGCACCTTCGCGGTAATGGGCGCGATGACGATGGCACTGCCGCGGCATATTCGCGGACCTTCTCCCTCCCGACCTCGTAGCCGGTGACCCGATGATGGTGGCCGATCAGACCTGTGATCAGAGCCGCGACGGCGCGTGGCGGGGTCACGGCGTCCCGCATCCCGGGCAGCGCTCCCCGTGCCTCCGCACGTGGTAGTGCACCACCGCAAGGCGAACCCCAGCCGCCTCGGGCACACCGCTCGCGGTCACCGCGGCGGCACCGTGCTGCGCGTGCAGCACCACGGACTTGGCCTCACCGGCGCGGAACTCCCAGTCCGCGGTGGTCGACGCTCGTGCGTTGCTGCGCGTGCACGCCGAAGTCGCGGTTGGGTGCCAGGCCGGTCGCTTCGAGCGTGATCGTTGTGCGGCCGCTGTCTGCCTCTGAGTCGACGGTCACGGTCGATCCCACGGGGACTGCGACCTCGTCGTAGGTGAAGGCGTTGTCGTCGCCGCATCCGGTGGCGACGAGCGCGGTCAGGCCGACGCCCGCGATCAGAGTCATGCGCGGGTGTGCATGCTTCGACATGTACTCGCGGGGCGTGGCAGCGAATCGAGCGACCACCGGGCCGCCCTTCCGGCCCCGAAACGTCTCTGTCGGCCCCGAAACGTCTTTGTCGGCTCCGCGCCGGACGTACCGTGGCGGAATGAGGTGGTCCACAGCATTCGCCGGTGCCGCGGTCGCCGCGGTCGCCTCCTACGACCTGCTTCAGCGCCGGCACGCACTGTTGCGGAACTTCCCCGTGATCGGGCACGGCCGATATCTGCTCGAGTCGATCGGCCCCGAACTGCGTCAATACATCACCACCGGCAACGACGAGGAGCGCCCGTTCAGCCGTGACCAGCGCCGGTGGGTGTACGCGTCGTCGAAGCGGGTGACCAACACCTTCGGGTTCGGCACCGACAACGACATCGAGTTCACCAACGGGTACACGATCGTCAAACACCGCACGTTCTCC
>NZ_JBHUSF010000562.1:0-2776 GCF_042673295.1 Rhodococcus sp. NPDC057014 | reverse complement strand
GCCCGGGAGCTGGGATCCGGTGTGGTGGCCGTGCGGAAGTCGGGCAAACTGCCGCCGCCCGTGCTGTCGCAGGCTTACACCCTCGAATACGGAACGGCCACGCTGGAGATCCCGGCCGGATCGATCGGCCTGGACGGGCGCTCCGTGCTCGTCGTCGACGACGTCCTCGCCACCGGCGGCACCCTCGACGCGACGGCGCGGCTCGTGGAATCCGCAGGTGCCCGCGTGATCGGCATCGCCGTGGTCCTGGAGATCGCCGCGCTGGGCGGCCGGGAGCGCCTCGGAAAGTACCCGCTCACGTCCCTCGTCACGGTCTGAGTACTAAAGTTGGGCCTGGTGGTCGCCACGGCCACCGGGGCGCATGCCCGAGACCAACCAGGGCCCCAGAGCCCGAGCCATTTCAGTGGTAGGAGGTGACGGCATGACTTCGAATCTTGATCGGTCGCAGAACACGGGAACACCCGCGTCTGCGCAATCCGATGCCGAGTCACCTGCAGCGAACCCGGCTTCCGGTAACAACCGTGGAGCACAGGGATTCGCCGTTCCGGCGTCCGCATCGCGCCGGGTACGAGCGCGACTCGCCAGGCGCATCACAGGACAGCGGAACACGACCATCCGGCCGGTTCTCGAACCCCTCGTCAGTCTGCATCGCGAGCTCTACCCCAAGGCGGACCTGGCGCTCCTGCAGCGCGCCTACGACGTGGCCGAGGAGCGGCACGCCAGCCAGCGCCGCAAGTCGGGCGACCCGTACATCACCCATCCGCTCGCCGTCGCCAGCATCCTCGCCGAACTGGGAATGGACACGACCACCCTCGTCGCGGCACTGCTCCACGACACCGTCGAGGACACCGGCTATTCCCTCGAGCAGCTGACCGACGAGTTCGGCGAAGAGGTCGCGCACCTGGTCGACGGGGTCACCAAACTCGACAAGGTGGTGCTCGGCAACGCCGCCGAGGGCGAGACCATCCGCAAGATGATCATCGCGATGGCCCGCGATCCGCGCGTGCTGGTGATCAAGGTGGCCGACCGGCTCCACAACATGCGGACCATGCGGTTCCTGCCACCCGAGAAGCAGGCCCGCAAGGCCCGCGAAACGCTCGAGGTCATCGCGCCGCTGGCCCACCGGCTCGGCATGGCCACCGTGAAATGGGAACTCGAGGACCTGTCCTTCGCGATCCTGCATCCCAAGAAGTACGACGAGATCGTGCGGCTCGTCGCCGACCGGGCGCCGTCCCGCGACACCTACCTGGCGAAGGTGCGCGCGGAGATCAACGCGACCCTCACTGCGTCGCGCATCAACGCGGTCGTCGAGGGCAGGCCCAAGCACTACTGGTCGATCTACCAGAAGATGATCGTCAAGGGCCGCGACTTCGACGACATCCACGACCTGGTCGGGGTGCGGATCCTGTGCGACGAGGTCCGCGACTGTTACGCGGCCGTCGGTGTCGTCCACTCGCTGTGGCAGCCGATGGCGGGCCGGTTCAAGGATTACATCGCGCAGCCGCGCTACGGCGTATACCAGTCGCTGCACACCACCGTCGTCGGACCCGAGGGCAAACCCCTCGAGGTGCAGATCCGCACCCACGACATGCACCGGACCGCGGAGTTCGGCATCGCCGCGCACTGGCGGTACAAGGAGACCAAGGGCAGACACTCCGGTGACGTCGCCGAGGTCGACGACATGGCGTGGATGCGTCAGCTCCTCGACTGGCAGCGTGAGGCCGCGGACCCGGGGGAGTTCCTCGAGTCGCTGCGCTACGACCTCGCGGTCAAGGAGATCTTCGTCTTCACCCCCAAGGGCGACGTGGTGACTCTTCCGGCCGGGTCGACGCCCGTCGACTTCGCGTACGCGGTGCACACGGAGGTCGGGCACCGTTGCATCGGCGCCCGGGTCAACGGCAGGCTGGTGGCACTCGAACGCAAGCTCGAGAACGGCGAGGTGGTGGAGGTCTTCACCTCCAAGGCCGTCAACGCCGGTCCCAGCCGCGACTGGCAGACGTTCGTCGTCTCCCCGCGCGCCAAGACGAAGATCCGGCAGTGGTTCGCCAAGGAACGCCGCGAGGAGGCGCTCGAGGCGGGCAAGGACGCCATCGCGAAGGAGGTGCGGCGGGTCGGCCTGCCGCTGCAGCGCCTGATGAACGCCGAATCGATGGCGTCCATCGCGCACGAACTGCACTACACGGACGTTTCGATGCTGTACACGGCTGTCGGCGAGAGTCACGTGTCGGCGCAGCACGTCGTCCAGCGTCTGGTGGCGCACCTGGGCGGAGTCGGCGACGTCGAGGAGGAGCTGGCCGAGCGGTCCACCCCGTCGACCATGCCGATGCGTCCGCGGAGCACCGGCGACGCGGGTGTGCTGGTTCCCGGTGCGGAGGGCACGGTCGCCAAACTGGCCAAATGCTGCACACCGGTGCCCGGCGACGAGATCATGGGCTTCGTGACCCGGGGCGGCGCGGTCAGCGTCCACCGCACCGACTGCACCAACGCCGGCTCCCTGCAGGAGCAGTCCGAGCGGATCATCGAGGTCAAGTGGGCACCGTCCCCGTCGTCGGTGTTCCTGGTGGCGATCCAGATCGAGGCGCTCGATCGGCACAGGCTGCTGTCGGACGTGACCAAGGCGCTCGCCGACGAGAAGGTCAACATCCTGTCGGCGTCGGTGACGACGTCCGGCGACCGGGTGGCGATCAGTAAGTTCACGTTCGAGATGGGCGACCCGAAGCACCTCGGGCACGTGCTGAACGTGGTCCGCAACGTCGAGGGCGTGTACGACGTGTAC
>NZ_JBHUSF010000561.1:0-2806 GCF_042673295.1 Rhodococcus sp. NPDC057014 | reverse complement strand
GAGACACACGAGAACCGTGTCCTTCCGAGCGAAGGACACGGTTCTCGCATGACGCCTGGGTTCTGTTACACGGAGATGGTCTCCGCGACGGCGGGTGCCTTGCCGGTCTGGCCGAGCCCGGCGCTCTCGGAGAGGGACAACCCCCGGGTCTCAGGTGCCCACATCTGGGAGATCACGGCGCCGAAGAGGGTGACGCCTGCGGCGATCAGCATGGTGACGCCGATGCCGAGGCTACTGAGGGACAGCGGCACCAGGAACGTGCCGATCGCAGCGCCGATGCGGCTGAGCGAGGACGCCAATCCCACTGCGGAACCGCGGACTTCGGTGGGGAACAGCTCGTTCGGGTACACCCACTGCAGGATCTGGGAGCCGCCGATGAGGACCGCGTAGGCGGCGAAGAGGACCATGATGATCGCGCTCGGCGCTCCGGGGAAGATTCCCAGCAGCAGCAGGGCGAGACCCGACCACACGAAACTGTGGATCAGCAGGGGGCGCCGGCCCATCCGATTGACCAGCAGCAGCGCGACGACGCAACCGACCATGAACAGGATGGTGATGGCGGCGGATCCGATGTGTGCGGCGTCGCCCTCGAGGTCGAGGGCACCGAGGATGGCCGGGGCAAAGGCGTAGACGGCGAACAACGGAACCACCGAGCAGGTCCAGAAGAGGGTGATGAAGGCCATCCGCTTGCCGTAGCCGGAGCGCAGGAGTTCCTTGACGCCGACGTTGGTCTCTTCGTCGGCGGGAAGGTCGGCGACGGTGACACCGGGACCGTAGACCTTGCGCAGCACTTCGTTGGCCTTGTCGATCTTCCCCTTGCTGACCAGCCACCTGGGCGACTCCGGCGTGCCGACCCGGGCCACGCAGATCAATACTGCGGGCAATGCGGCACTGGCGAGCATCCACCGCCACGCGTCGTCTCCGGCGGTCCGCGCCAGGACCTCGCCGACGACGTACGCCGCCGCCGCACCGACGAACCACATGGTGACGAAGGCACCGAGCAACGGACCACGGTATTTACGCGGCGCAAATTCTGTCATCAGGGAGGTGGCGATCGGGTAGTCCGCACCCACGGCCATGCCCAGGAGCAGCCTCAGCACGATCAACCAGACGACATCTTCTACGAAGAACTGCGCCACCGAGCAGGCGATGATCGCGATCAGGTCGAGGGTGAACAGGACCTCCCGGCCGAAGCGGTCGGTCAGCCAACCTCCGGCGAAGGCACCGAGCAGGATGCCGATCAGCGTGGACGCGGCGATCAGGCCCTGTTCGGCCGACGACAGGTTCCACTGGCCCGAGATCTGCACCATCGCGACACCGATGATCGAGAGGGCGTAGCCGTCGAGGAACGGCCCTCCGGAGGAGAACACCGCTAACTTCTTGTGAAAGGTGGACAGTGGCGCGTCGTCCAACGGGTTGGTCGTCGTCATCTCGGACTCCTTGTTGACATTCTGTGCCGACCCGGCCCTGATGCGGCATTCCTCGGTGGCGATATCGAGGTGGTCGGATGATGTTTCGATTCCTATTGAGACACAAGGTGATTCGAGAACACGTGATTCTCGACGCGAGGCCGTGCCGGCGAGCCGGCTTCATTCACCACTTGCCACACCCGCTGGTGTGATGTGCGTCTCGTCACAGAACACTAATATGTAATCACAGATCACACAACCCCTCGGTCGTGCTTCCATACCGATGACACAGCGGACAGCACGACGGTTCACCCGGCCGCGGGCTCACCACCTCGGGTGGCGCGACCTTCCGGCCGTGGTTACTCGGGAGTCATTCCGGCCCGAGGGTGCACTGCTCGACGGCGATTCGTGCCGACGGCGTAGAGGTGTGGGGCGGCGCTATCCGGCGTCTGCCGCCGCGGCCTGCTCTGTCGCCAGGAGCGCCTTGATGCGGTCGGTCGCGTCGAGGAGCGATTCCTCGTTGACCGCGGCCGCGGATTCACCCGAGCGGTCCCGGGCAGCAGCAACGAGGCGCTCCTGGAATCGCCACAGCGGGTCGTCTCCCCCGGAGTCCAGGCTTCCCTGCGCGCCCACGATCTTGTAGGCCCGGCAGTGGTTCCACAGGTTGCGGATCGTCTGCAGAAGAACAGGATTCGCGGCGGCCTCGTACAGGATCGACAACAGGGCCTCGTCGTGGTCGAGGACGGCAACCACGCGCCCCTCGTCGACGGCGGCGCGCATCAGCGTGAACTCGGCCTGCATCCGGTCGCAGTCCTCGGCGCTGATCCGCTGCGCGCCGAGCCGGGCGGCCTCCACCTCGAGCAACCGACGCACGTCGTAGACGTGCACCAACTCGGCGAGGGTCAGGCCCTTGACCACCGCTCCCCGGTGGGGCACGCGTTCGGCCAGACCGGCTTCCTCGAGCCGCCGGATCGCCTCACGCACCGGCATCACGCTGGTTCCCACCTGCTCGGCGAGATCGCGCACCCGCAGGCGGGCACCGGCGGGCAGATCACCGTTCATTATCGACTCGTGAATCATCGAGTAGACCTGATCGGTCAGAAGAGTCGGCTCGGCGCGCTTGGACATGACCACAGATCACATATTAACCGGCGTTCGGATCTCCCCTTGTGTGATCTGTGATTACATTTTAGGCTGTGGTGAGACGCAGGTGCCGCAGCAGCCCACCCACCTCGGGCGATCCCCGAACACACGCCATTACACCCGCACGTTTCATGCCCGCCGTAATCGGCTCGGGATCCACAACGGACCGGGCCTGCAGCTCGAGTTCCACGATCATGGAGGTACCTCTGATGTCCATCTCAACCCCCGTCGAGGACGTGACGGTACGCCGTGCA
>NZ_JBHUSF010000560.1:0-2813 GCF_042673295.1 Rhodococcus sp. NPDC057014 | reverse complement strand
CCGCTACGAGCGTCACGGCGAACACTTCGCCGGTTTCCTCCACCTCGCCGCCGCACTCACCTGCTTCAAGAAACTCCCCACATGAGACACCCTCTAATACTGCAACGGCACTTATGGGAGGTGGCCGCGACGTCGGTAGTGGGAGGTGCGGGCCTGGTGTTGTCGGCGCCGTCGCCAGTTCGACCAGGACCAGATGTGCCCGTCGGGGTGGGCGTGTCGCAGGATCAGTTGCACGAGTAGGCGGCGGATCTCGGGTAGCGTGTACGCGATCATGCCCTGATCTTCGATCCCGATTCCCCTTTTATGGCTTCGGTTTTCGTCCCGGCGAGCCAGGCGAGGGCGAGCATCGACAAGGTGATGTGGGCGTACCAGGCCCGGTAGGTGCGTACCTGGTAATGGTCCAGTCCGGCCTCGTTCTTGGCCTGCTGGAAGCATTCCTCGACCCGCCACCGGGAGCCGGCGATGATGGCGAGTTCGGTGAGCGTGGTGCGGCGGGGTCCGGCGCAGATGTAGTACGCGATCTCGGTCGGGTCCGACAACGAGCGGCGGGCGAGGAGCCAGTGCCCGCGCCCCGGTGCCCAAGCGATCCGGATCGGGATCCGCACCCAGGAGTATTCGCGCCGGCCGTGCGCGCCGTCGCCGACGGAGATCCGCCGCCACTGCTTCGCCGGGACCGCGGCGATCATCTCGTCGGCGCGACCGGAGCGGCCGTGTGGGGTGAACACATCGTCGTTGCAACGGGTAGCCAACACATACGAAACATCGCGTTCCTCGAGCCAGACCCGCAGGTACTTCACCTGCCCGTAGGCCTCGTCCGCGGTTAGCCAGGAGAAGGGGACCTGTGCGTCGAGGGCGCGTTCAATCATGCGTTGCGCCAGTCTCGGTTTGGTCGCAAACTCCACCTCGTCACCGATCCCGGCGGCACGGCACCGGTCGCGGTCGGAGGTCCAGGATTCGGGCAGGTACAGCTCCCGGTCGATCAACGCGTGGCCGGCGCCGCTGGCGTAGGCGAGGAACACCCCGATCTGGCAGTTTTCCACCCGCCCGGCGGTGCCGGAGTACTGGCGTTGCACCCCGGCCGAGCGGGTGCCCTTCTTGAGGAATCCGGTGTCGTCGACGACCAGTACACCGGCCGGATCGCCGAGGCGTTCGACCACGTAGTCACGCACATCGTCGCGGACGCCGTCGACGTCCCAGTCCGCGCGCCGCAGCAACCGTTGCATCCCGTCCGGGCTGATCTCGCCGGCCCGTTCGGCGAGGGTCCACCCGTTCTTGCGTTCTAGACCTGCAACCAATCCCGTCACATATTCACGGACTCGGGACCGCGGCTCCGACCGGGCGAACCGACCGGAGATCCGCTCATGCAACGCTTCTAACTCGGAAGCAACCAAATCGAGGACCACACAACCAGTATCGCGCACCTGTCAAGCAAGTGCCGTTGCAGTACTAAGCACGAGAACCTGCTCACGACCGCACTGGATATCGCTGCCTCCATCATCGGGAACGACCAGCGCGGAGTGCGGACACTCCTCGCGTCTTACCGCCGCGCGGAAGAACACATGCTCGACCCGGCGCTACTCGTCGAAGACGACACATCACAGAAATGGATGAGGGACTTCGAACCAACACGTGTCGCCGAGCGCCGGACCGACGTCATCAATCGCGGAAGAACTCAGAACTCGGCGGCAGCAGCGCCGTCCTCGAATGCGTCATGAGAGTGGCAGCTTCCGGCGGAACACGGCTTGATACTCGACGTCCGTCGTAGTTGCGACACCGCACAAGGCCTTCCCGAGCACACACCCAGACCGCGATAGGTCCCTGTAGGACTGCGCGATGGGTCGGTAGACAGGATGAGCCGGAGCCCGGGAGCTGCTGGATTGGGGAGCTTTACATGAATGTGTACGACGTGGTGCGTTCACGACGCTCCGTGCGCGACTTCACTGACCAACGTGTCGATCGAGCGGTCCTCGAACGCGTCCTCGAGTCCGCCGCGCGTACCCCATCGGGCGGCAACATTCAGCCTTGGCACACGTACGTCGTCACCGGCCGATCCCGCGCTGCGATCGTCGAGAAGATGTCCGCCCGACTCACCGCCGGTGACCTCGGCGACGCACCGCAGTATCCGATCTATCCCGCCGACCTGAAATCACCGTACCGCGAGCGCCGCGTCTCGGCGGGCCAGCAGCTCTACTCCGCTCTCGGCATTCCGCGAGAGGACAAGACGGCTCGGCGCGCCTGGTTCTCCCGAAACTGGCAGTTCTTCGGTGCCCCAGTCGGGCTCTTCTGCTATGTCGACCGCACCATGGGTTCGGCGCAGTGGTCCGACGTTGGCATGTACCTGCAGACGATCATGCTGCTGCTGCAGGAGGAGGGGCTGGCGAGCTGCCCCCAGGAGGCGTGGTCGGTTTGCCATTCGACAGTCGACGAAGTCGTCCAGCCGCCGGCCGATCTGATGTTGTTCTGCGGCATGGCTATCGGATACAAGGACACCACTGTCAGCGGGGGCCCGACAATCGACCGCGCTCCGGTTTCGGAGACCGTTCAGTTCCTCGGCTGAATTGCCTCTGGAGAACTTCTCGGCTGCTTGCCGATTCTCGTGTTCCGCTGCACTTTCATCGACACAGGCCCGCGATTGCTCGATCGATAGCTGGATGCTCGCCGGTTGCTTGCACCCACCCTTCTGGCCGGTGCGAGAATCCGGTTGGTGGGCCGATGCAGGCCGATCACGCTCCTTGCAGTGGCGTGGGGGGGGGGGGGCCCGGCCCGACGCGCAAACCACACACCCGGGCGCCCGGCCCGACCAGAACCGCCCC
>NZ_JBHUSF010000559.1:0-2853 GCF_042673295.1 Rhodococcus sp. NPDC057014 | reverse complement strand
ACCGCCTTGCGGTACCGGGCCACCACCGCGGCGGCATCCAGTTCCACGGCCAGGGCCTTCGCCTTCGCGACCAACCCGCGGTCCCCGACCCCGTCCAGAACAGCCGGGTCCGAACACAACCGGCGATCCACCACCGCGCGATCGGATGCCGACAGACAGGCTGTTTCCCGCACCAGCAGGGTCGCGCGCCATTCGTTCAACCGCCCCGACCGCAACAACGCCAACGTGTGCGGCATCTCGTGCACCAGCGCCTGCGCGAACCCCAGATGCCGGTTGCCACGGTTCGGGGACTCCCTGCGCGCCAACGCAATCTGCGACCCGATACCGCGACCCCACTCCGCCCGCGGCAACCGACGGGCCCTGCGATCCTCCCGCACACAGGTGGCGACATCGTCGGTCACCACCGCCTGCACCGCACACCCCACCGACTTCAGGGATTCGACTGCATCGAGCCACTCGATCCCCACCCCCGCATCACCACACGGCCCGACACACCGCAACCGCGCCGTGAACGCCCGCAACTCCTCCAGATCCGGTGCCACCACACCCCCCACGACCAGCCCTCCCCCGAGGTTATTCGAAACTTTGTTCGACTCTAGCAACCACCCGCGACTCATGGCAATAGCCGAATCCGCCGTAAACCGCGTGCAGCGCAGCGCCACACGGCGCTATACAGGAGGTCGCGCACGCCTGCGCCGAGGAATGGAGAAGTAGTTGCCCACGAGTGCCGCACCGGATCCGATGACGCTGCACCCCGTTTCGGGTCAGCCCCGGGTAGTCCTGCTCAAACCTCTGATCGACAACCCGCTGATCGAGGTCGGGGAGTACAGCTATTACGACGATCCCGAGTTCGCGGACGAGTTCGAGACGCGAAATGTCCTGCACCACTACGGTCCGGATCGGTTGATCATCGGAAAGTTCTGCGCGTTCGCGACGGGGACGACGTTCGTCATGAACGGCGCGAACCATCGGATGAGCGGCGTCTCGACCTTCCCCTTTCCGATCATGGGAGGCGCGTGGGCCGAGCATGCCGATCTGCTCGCGGATCTACCGTCGCGCGGCGACACCGTCGTCGGCAATGACGTATGGATCGGGGGCAACGCGACGATCATGCCCGGCGTGCGCATCGGGCACGGCGCGATCGTGTCGACCGGTTCGGTGGTGACACGATCGGTGCCGGACTACGCCGTCGTGGGCGGAAACCCGGCCGTCCACATCAAGGACCGCTATTCGGAATCCGACATCGCCGCGCTGGTGCGGATCGCGTGGTGGGACTGGCCGATCTCCGTCATCACCGAACAGGTGCGAACGATCGCCGCAGGCACTGTCGAGCAACTTCAGGAGATCGCCGACGGACTCGACTGACTCAGCCGCACGCAGCCTTGGGCGACTCGGCGTCGAGGTCGAGTTCGCCGTCGTCGACGAAGACGAGACGTCCGTCGTCGAGGGCGACGGCCCAGCGGTGCACGGGCGCCCAATCACGCCCGAGGAGCCCCTCGGACTGGGACAGGTCCGCGAAATCCTCGATCACGACGCCCGGCGCGGGTTCGTCGGCGTCGCGGCGGACTCGAACGCGAGCACCGACGACGACATCGGCGCTGTGGGGCTGTGCGGCACTCTTCTGATCAGACATTGGTTCATTCCGCTTTCTGCCGGGTGACGCCAGGGCAAGGGATCATCCGGGCCCGCTGCCGAGAACTCACTACAGACGATCGGCAAATTTTGAGCAAGCCCCGAGTCGGAGTTGTGGGGATCATCACCGAGGGCTTGACGCCCGCCAAACCATGCCGACGTTGTCTAGAGTTTGTACATTAGGCCTATTGACGTCAAGAGTATTTCAGTCCACGATTAGGTGTAACCGCTGGTCACACTGACATGGAGGATGTTCATGGCACGCTCGACGCTCGCTCTCGGCAATCCCAAGATCACGGATCGTCAGGACACAGGCGCCCGGCTTCTCCACTCCTCTGCGCGCATGTCGTACGACCCGACCGTCGAGGTGGACTGGGACGCTCCTGTTCCCGACGACCTGTACGGCCTCACTCCCGAGTGGTCCTCGCTGTACGGCACGCCGATGTGGGACGAGATGACGTTCGAGCAGCAGATCACGCTGACGAAGCACGAGGTGTCGTCGATCATGGGCACCGGCATCTGGTTCGAGATGATTCTCCAGCAGATGGTCATCCGGGACATGTATGCCAAGGACGCGTCACAGGCGCACTTCCAGTTCGCGCTGACGGAGGTGGCCGACGAATGCAGGCACTCCGTGATGTTCGCGCGCACCGCCGAGAAGTTCGGGTGCCCCTCCTACGTTCCGCGCAAGTCGGTGGTCACGCTGGGGCGCGGATTCAAGGCGCTCGCGTCCGGGGAGGTCGCGTACGCCGGCATTCTCGTCGCCGAGGAGATCCTCGACGTGATGCAGCGGGACTGGATGAAGGACACCCGCGTCCAGCCGATCGTCCGCGTCACCAGCAAGATTCACGTCGTCGAGGAGGCCCGGCACATGCGGTTCGCCCGGGAGGAGACCCTGCGCCGGGCCGAGGGAATGAGCAGGGCGCACCGCGCCGCGAGCCGCGCCTGCATCGCGATCGCGTCGAACCTGATCGTCTCCAGCATGATCAACCCGGCCGTCTACGCGGCCGCCGGCCTCGACACCGAGCGTGCGGTGCGCGAGGCGAAGAACAACCGGTTCCGGGCCGAGAAGATCCGGGAGAGTTCGCAGCCGCTCATGCGGTTCCTGGACGAGGCCGACCTGCTCGGCGGTCCGTCCCGGCGGCTCTACAAGCGCGTGCACATGCTCTGACATCACCGAGGGCTTGACGCCCGCCAAACCATGCCGACGTTGTCTAGAGT
>NZ_JBHUSF010000558.1:0-2863 GCF_042673295.1 Rhodococcus sp. NPDC057014 | reverse complement strand
CCGCAACGGCGACGGCGTCACCCCCACAGACTTCCGGTTCGTAACCTCGGACCGGGAAACGTAAGACCTACTTCGCGATAGGCCTGCGCCGGCAACGGCAGAGGGAACCGTTGTGAGAAAGGTAGAGGTCAACCTCATGACCATGACCGACCCCATCGCAGACTTCTTGACGCGTCTGCGCAACGCCAACACGGCGTACCACGATGAGGTGAAGTTGCCCCACTCGAAGATCAAGGCGAACATCGCCGAGATCCTCAAGCGCGAGGGTTACATCGCCGACTACCGCACCGAAGACGCCGAGGTGGGCAAGACCCTCATCGTCGACCTGAAGTACGGCCCGAGCCGTGAGCGCAGCCTTGCCGGCGTGCGTCGCGTCTCCAAGCCCGGTCTGCGTGTGTACGCGAAGTCCACCAACCTGCCCAAGGTTCTGGGCGGCCTCGGCGTGGCGATCATTTCCACGTCCACCGGCCTGCTCACCGATCGCCAGGCGGCCAATCAAGGAGTGGGCGGGGAAGTCCTCGCCTACGTCTGGTAAGGGAGGCCACCACAATGTCGCGTATTGGAAAGATTCCCGTCACCGTCCCCGGCGGCGTCGACGTCTCGATCGACGGCCAGGACATCACGGTCAAGGGTCCCAAGGGCTCGCTGGCCCTGACGATCTCCGAGCCGATTGCCATTGCGAAGAACGACGACGGCACGCTCAGCGTGACCCGTCCGGACGACGAGCGTCGCAGCCGCGCGCTGCACGGTCTGTCTCGCACCCTGGTTCAGAACCTCATCACCGGTGTCACCGACGGTTACACCACCAAGATGGAGATTCACGGCGTCGGTTACCGCGTCGCTCTCAAGGGCAAGGACCTCGAGTTCGCACTCGGCTACAGCCACCCGGTCCCGATCGAGGCTCCGGAAGGCATCACCTTCGCGGTCGAGTCGCCCACCAAGTTCTCGGTGTCGGGCATCGACAAGCAGAAGGTCGGGCAGATCTCGGCCAACATCCGTCGTCTCCGTCGTCCGGACCCGTACAAGGGCAAGGGCGTGCGTTACGAGGGTGAGCAGATCCGCCGCAAGGTCGGAAAGACGGGTAAGTGATATGAGCCAGACTGCAAACCAGAAAGCCAAGCGGATTCCGCTCGGCAAGGATGCGTCCACGAAGCGTCGCCTGTCGAAGGTGCGTCGTCACTTCCGTCTCCGCAAGAAGGTCTCCGGCACGCCCGAGCGTCCCCGCTTGGTCGTCAACCGGTCCTCGCGCCACATCCACGTCCAGCTCGTGGACGACCTCGCCGGCCACACCCTGGCCGCGGCGTCGACCACCGAGGCCGACGTGCGTGCAGCGGACGGCGACAAGAAGGCCCTCAGTGCGAAGGTCGGTCAGCTGATCGCCGAGCGCGCGAAGGCAGCCGGTGTCGAGACCGTCGTGTTCGACCACGGTGGACACGGCTACCACGGTCGCATCGCGGCCCTTGCGGACGCAGCTCGCGAAGGCGGGTTGAAGTTCTGATGACCAAGACCGAGTACATGAACGGAAGGACAGCCTGATGCCGGGACGTCAGAGGCGTGACGGCGGAAGCGGACCCGCCGGACAGAATGGCCCCAACACGGGGGACAACCGCGGCGGCGGCGACCGTCGTGGTGGCGGTCGCGACGATCGTCGCGGCGGACAGTCGGCCGAGAAGTCGAACCACATCGAGCGCGTCGTCACGATCAACCGCGTGTCGAAGGTCGTCAAGGGTGGTCGTCGCTTCAGCTTCACCGCTCTGGTGATCGTGGGCGACGGCAACGGACTGGTCGGCGTCGGCTACGGCAAGGCCAAGGAAGTTCCTGCGGCCATCCAGAAGGGCGTCGAGGAGGCTCGCAAGAGCTTCTTCCGCGTTCCGATGATCGGTAGCACCATCACCCACCCGGTTCAGGGTGAGGCCGCAGCGGGCGTCGTCATGCTGCGTCCGGCAAGCCCCGGTACCGGTGTCATCGCCGGTGGCGCGGTGCGTGCCGTGCTGGAATGCGCCGGCATCCACGACATTCTGTCGAAGTCGCTCGGTAGCGACAACGCCATCAATGTTGTGCATGCGACCGTTGCTGCGCTCAAGGGCCTGCAGCGCCCCGAGGAAGTTGCCGCTCGCCGCGGTCTCGCCCTCGAGGACGTTGCCCCCGCCGGCATGCTGCGTGCGCGCGCACAGGCTGGGAGCGTGAAGTAATGGCCGAACTCAAGGTCACTCAGATCAAGAGCACCATCGGTACCAAGCAGAACCAGCGGAACTCGCTGCGCACCCTCGGCTTGAAGGGCATCCGTCAGACGGTTGTCCGCGAGGACAATGCCCAGAACCGCGGTCTGATCAACGTGGTGCGCCACCTCGTCACAGTTGAGGAGGTCTAACCATGACCATCAAACTGCATCACCTGCGCCCCGCGCCGGGAGCCAAGACCGAGAAGACTCGCGTCGGTCGTGGTGAAGGTTCCAAGGGTAAGACCGCAGGCCGCGGCACCAAGGGCACCAAGGCCCGCAAGAACGTGCCCGCCGCCTTCGAGGGTGGACAGATGCCGCTGCACATGCGTCTGCCCAAGCTCAAGGGTTTCACCAACCCGTTCCGCACCGAGTACCAGGTCGTCAACGTCGGCGACATCGCCCGTCTGTTCCCCGAGGGTGGACAGGTCACGGTCGAGGGCCTCGTTGCCAAGGGTGCCGTTCGCAAGAACCAGCTCGTCAAGGTTCTCGGCGACGGCGACCTGACTGTCGCCGTCCAGGTGACGGTCGACAAGTTCACCGGCTCCGCCAAGGAGAAGATCGCTGCTGCCGGTGGTACCGCCACCGAGCTGTGAGCGATCACCGCTAGCCAGTAGATGGCCGCAGTACAGCCTCGCGCTGTAC
>NZ_JBHUSF010000557.1:0-2870 GCF_042673295.1 Rhodococcus sp. NPDC057014 | reverse complement strand
CCACGGCAGCGAAAAACTCGACCTCGACGCCGCCGCGACGGAGACGGCGCCCTCGACCGCCTCGGTCAGCGGCGCCGCCGGACTTGCCCTGCTCGCCGCGGTCACCCTCGACGGAGTCCCGGAAAACGTCGCCCTCGGAGTGTCCCTCGGCGAAGGGACCGGCGGCCTGACCCTGCTCGTGGCGATCTTCGTCTCCAACTTCCCCGAGGCCCTCGTCGGAAGCGCGTCCATGCGCGCGCAGGGCCGATCCCAGGCCTTCATCCTCGGCACGTGGACGATCTGCGCCGTGCTCCTCACCCTGGCCGTCGTCGTCGGCGCCGGACCCCTCGCCTCGAGTGCACCCGAGACAATCTCGCTGCCACTGGCCTTCGCCGCCGGCGCGGTGCTGGCCTCACTCGCAGACACCCTCATGCCCGAGGCCTACGAGAAGGGCGGCCCGACGGTCGCGTTGAGCACCACCGCCGGATTCGTTCTCTCCTACGTCCTCGCGACGGTATGACGAGATACCCGGTGAAAATCACGACTGCATCGGAAAACTCCCACGGGCGGCGCAGGCCCTGCGCCTCGCTTCGCGTCGTAGGTTCATGGCCGTCGACGCAGCTCATCCAGATGCTGACTTCCCTCGCTGATCACGACATGAGGTGAGAGGGCATGATCGAACGCACCCGCGGGTCACATCGCTGCAGGTGAAAGACGGTGACACCAACCCGGACGGTCAGATCGTGGACCGCGCCACCCCCGACTTTCGTCCCGCTGATACCCATCACTGAGCCGACATCACACCTACGCGCACGACAGAAAGCCTGCTTCGGCACACAAGATGGTGATTGCGCACAGGACAGTCGGGGTACCTGGATTCCTGTCCGAGCGGAGGTGTCATCACCGAAGTAGCGGGAAACCGCCTCCGTCAGATGAGGTCACCCACACGGTGCGTCACCGCAGCGAATGTGAGTTGCAATGTCGCACCCCGCACCGGAACGGTCGAGTACAGGAGAATGTCATGGAAAAAGCGCTGATCTTCGCAACCGGGGTGGCCGTGGGCTTCGTCGCGGGTACCCGGGCCGGTCGCCAGACCTACGAGAAGATGAGGAGTCAGTCCCTCGAGCTCTGGCACAACCCCACCGTGCAGGAGAAGGTAAGTGACGCGGCGCACGTCGTGAAAGACAAGGCTCCACAGGTGCAGCAGAAGGTCGGCGCGTTGGCGAAGAAGGCCACCCATCGCGGCCACGACACGAGCGCGGACATCGACTCCGGAACCGCAGCCGCGGGCGTCGACTCGAGCACCGCAGGACCGCGGGACGGGGTGGTCGTGGTCGCAGCTCCGGCGGTTACCGAGCCGACCGTTCCACCGGCGACGACCGAGGGCAGACACACCCTCGATCCGGGCTGAGCCGGCTGACGGGACGGAATCGGTCGACCGGTCCGGCCCGTGCCCGCCGGGCATCATTTCACGACCGCCACGCTCACCCGCAGGTACCGAGCGAATGGTTGGCTCGTATCCGCAGGTCGGGCACGTGCGAGACGTAGGCGCCGCTGGGTCAACAGCTACGGCGATCTCCTGCGTGACCGGTGCGATGTCCACCCTTCGCTTGTTCAGATGCCCATACACCGTGGTGTGCGGCACTGTCAGCATGTCGGCGATCTGGGCGACGGTGTGCTCGCCCGCGGCGTACAGGCGGTGAGCGAGTGCTGGTCCGAGTTCAGTTTCGATGGTCGGCCGCCCTTGCAGCGGTTCGGCCTTTGCAGGCGGTGTTTCCGATCGCCACACACGAGGTCCGCATCCATGCTGAACCGAAGCCGTCAGGTGGGTACTCACCCGCTGCTGCTGTGTTGCAAAGGGAGCGCGCCGGCATGCGAGTCCCGAACCCGGGTTGTGATATCATATGATATCAAGGAGGTTGTCATGTCTGACGTTTTGATCCGCAACTTTCCAGCGGAGGACCTGGCACTGCTCGACGAGCACGCTGCCCGCCTTGGGATCTCGCGCACCGAATTCCTGCGTCGTCAGCTGCAGCAGGAGGCGCGTCGCACCATCACCACGGTGTCGACCGCCGACCTGGTGCGGTTCGCCCAAGACTTCCCCGACCTGGCCGACGACGAAGTCATGCGCGACGCCTGGTCATGAGTGACCCCACGTGGCTCATCGACAAGTCGGCGATGGTGCGCCTGGGCACCAGCCCGGACGCCGAACAGTGGGCCAATCGAATCCAGCGCGGTCTCGTCCACATCTGCACCGTCACGCTGCTCGAGGTCGGTTACTCGGCCCGTACCGCCCACGACCTGACGCGGGGACGACGCACCCCACCGCTATCGGCCATGCCCCTGGAGTATTCGACACCCGCGATCGAAGACCGCGCCCTGGAGGTGCAACGGCAACTGGCAGAACGGGGTCAACATCGCGCACCGTCGATCCCGGATCTGCTCATCGCGGCGACCGCGGAGATCGGCAACCGAGTCGTTCTGCATCGGGACAAGGACTTCGACCTGATCGCGGCGATAACCGGCCAACCACTCGAACGACTGGTGACCTAGCGGTCCGGACAGTGGCCCCGCCCGGTCTCCACCACGAGTGGCCGTGGACGTCCGGACGTCCGGGGCGGCGACGGGGTCGCGGGTCGCGTCGCTGTGCTCGGGGCCGATCACGGCCCGGCCGCCGGCAACCTCACCTGGCTCCGGAGGTGAACGGGTGTACCGCCCACCACATCTGACTGCGGTCGGGCCGGACTCGCCACTTGACGTCGCCCCCGGGGTTGTGACGAACCTGTCGTCGAGCCGCACGAGTGGATTGTCCCCCGTTCGGCGAGGACACCGAGTTCCCGTTGCCGGCGGAGTCGTTGCCGTACGCGCACCCGCACACGGTGATCAACCGC
>NZ_JBHUSF010000556.1:0-2899 GCF_042673295.1 Rhodococcus sp. NPDC057014 | reverse complement strand
GGTAGCAACCGACGGCGATCGGCCCGGCGACGACCCCGCCCGCACCGGACGCGTCGGTCTGCAATTCCCCCGCCTGCTGCAACAGGGCACGCGCCCGCGACAGCACCGCCTCCCCCGTCGGGGTCAGCTGCACACCGCGGGCCCGCCGGCGGACACACAACTGCGCCTTCAACGCCTTCTCCAGGTCCGTCACCGCCGCGGACAACGCCGACTGCGACAGGTGCATCCGCTCGGCCGCACCGCTGATCGTCCCGGTCTCCGCCACCGCGACGAACGCCGCCAGCTGGCGCATCGTGTACGCGGGGACGTTGTCGGGGCGGGGCATGCAAGAACGGTAGCGCGGACGATCAGCCGCCGGTGGCAGCCGGAACCTGCGCGAGCACCTCCCGGGTGGCGGCGACCAGCCGCGCGAGCCACGCGTCCGTGCCGACCGACCGCCGGAGCGGCTCGTTGGGGAGTTCGACGCTCACCGGCAGGCCCGCCGGCAACGTCGACCAGATGTCGGCGAGCGGGATGCCACCCGCCCCGGGCACGAGGCGCTCTTCGCGCGCCTGCCGGATCAGCTCGGCGGCGTCGGTGGGCGCCGGCACCGAGCCGTCGCACATCTGCGCGTAGTGCAGCCACTCCCGCGGGATCGCCGTGAGGTCGGCCGCAGTGGTGCTCGACCGTCCGACGTGCAGGGCATCCACCAGCACGCTCCGCGCCGGGCCGTCGGCCTGCGACACGATCTCGACGGCCGCGGCCGCGTCGGGCACCGCCGTCCACGGCATGAACTCGAGGCTCGCGACGATGCCGTAGTTCGCGCACAGTGCCGCGAGCCGGGCGTACGAGTCGGTGAGCCGGGGGCGATCGCGGTCGTCGCCGCCGACGAGCACGGCCCTCGCGCCGAGCCGCGCGCCCGCCTCGAGCAGCGGAACGTAGTCCTTCTCGTCGAAATCCGCTCCCAGTCGGATGATTTCGAGGTCGAACACCTCGATCGGCGAATCCTCGAGACGCCGCACGAGCGCGTCCAGGGCGGCCGGGTCCTGGTGCAGCGGGTAGGCGGTGGTGCCGGGTGCGGCGGGCAGCAACCGGATGCCGATGGTGTCGAAGCCGTGCTTCTCGGCGAGGTCCACCTGCTCGAGCGGCGCGGTGTCGAGCACCGTGAGCGCGGCAAGGCCGAGTGGGGCGGTCATCGCAGGTCTCCTGTCGTCGAGGCGAGGCGGCGACCGGCGAGGTAGCCGAAGGTCATGGCCGGGCCGAGGTTGATGCCGCCGGACGGGTAGTGACCGCCCATGACGCTGGACTGGTCGACGCCGACGGCGAACAGTCCGCCGATCGGCTGGTCGTCGTCGTTCAGCACCCGGGACGTCGAATCGGTGACCAGGCCTGCGAACGTGCCGAAGCTGCCGGGGACCACCTTGACCGCGTAGAACGGGCCTTCTTCGAGCGGCGCGAGCGCCGGGTTGGGCCAGGGGTTGTCGGCGTCTCCGGACCCGACGGTGAACGGTGTGGTGCCCCGACCGAATTCGGGGTCGACGCCGTCGCGGGCGCCCTCGTTGAACGCCGCGACCGTCTTCTCCAGGCCGTCCGGGTCGACGCCGATCTTCTCGGCCAGTTCGCGGACCGTGCGGCCGCGGGTGAGGTAGCCCGACTTCAGGTACGGCCACGTGGGGATCGGCAGCGGCTTGGCCATGCCGAGCGGGAAGTACCGCAGGTACCGCTGGTCGGCGATCAGCCAGGAGCACACCTCCTCGCCGTCGGGCACCTGCTCGACCATCGCGAGCGTGTAGTCGTGGTAGCCGAGCCCCTCGTTGACGAAGCGTCGTCCGTCCGCGAGAACACCGATGGCGCCGGGCTTTCCGCGGTCGAGGATGTGCGGGAACACGCCCTCCTTGCCGTTGCGGTACCGGATGATCGACACCGGGCAGTACGCGACCGGGGAGGCGACCGAGTCGTCGAGTCGGCCGCCTGCGGATTCGCCGAGGGTGATGCCGTCGCCGGTGGTCGTGGACGGGGTCAACGTCCAATGCTCGCGTCCGGTGGGGGTGCGGGGGAACAGTTCGCGCCGCCGGTCGAGGTCGCGACTGAAGCCGCCGGTCGCGAGGACGACGCCGCGGCGGGCGCTCACGGTGTACGCCCCGTCCGGGCCCGCCAGCCGCACACCGGTGACGCTGCCCGCGGAGTCGGTGGTCAGCGCGGTGGCCGCCGTGCTCACGCGGATGTCGACGCCGGCGTCGAGCGCCGACCGCAACAGCCTGCCCACGAGCGCGGTGCCGTTGACGAGTTGCTGTCCGCGACGCTTGGTGGCGAGGTCGAACAGGTGGGTGGACACCCGTTTCGTGCAGTGGAGAAACGCCTTCGCCGACCGCGTCGAGTGCAGGAACGCCTGCAGGTCGGGGCCGGCCATGATGCCCATGCCGAGGAACGACGTCTCGTAGAGCTGACGACGCAGGAGCCCTGCGACGTCGGGGCCGAGTTTCCGCATGCTCACCGGTTTCGGTCCGACCGAGCGGTGGCCCGTTCCGGCACCCGGTGTGTCGCCGTGGATGTCGGCGATCTTCGCGCCCGGAACGAACTGCAGCGCCGTCTTCTTCTCGAAGAACTCCACCATCTCGGGCGCGCCGTCGAGCAGGGCGTCGACCTTGGCGGCGTCGAAGTTCTCGCCGAGCCGGTGTTCGAGATACGTGCGCGGCGCCGAGCGGTCCTCGTTGACACCGTCCGCGTGCGCGAACAGATTCCGCGGCGTCCACATCCACCCGCCCGACCACGCCGTGGCGCCGCCGCACGTGTCCGCCTTCTCGACGACGAGGACGGACGCTCCCCCGTCGGCGGCGGCGACGGCGGCGGACAGGCCGCCCGCGCCGGAGCCGATGACGACGACGTCGTAGGCCGGGATGGAAGGGTCGGGGGTCATGCG
>NZ_JBHUSF010000555.1:0-2914 GCF_042673295.1 Rhodococcus sp. NPDC057014 | reverse complement strand
CGCGAGCATCTGCTCGCGGGGTGCCGGTGTTCAGGCCATCGACAGTTTCTCGGCGTTGCGTACCGCGGTCTCGAGGTGCCTGTCCGCGGTGCTCAGGTCCAGCCGGGCGTCGCTGAGGCTGTCGATCACCCCTTCCCGCGAAGCGCCGTCGGCTGTGCTGCCGAGAAGGTCGAACGCGTCGGTCAACTCCTTGATGCGGTGTTCGAGTTCCTGCAGATCGGCCCGCAACCGGGCGGTGCGTTCGACGAGGTCGCCGGCGTCCACGGCTGCCCCCTTTCATCCCGAACTCACTGACGCGTCACCACCTCGTCTACCCGCGGTTGCGGCCGCGAAACCACCACCGCTCAGCCTTCTCCTGGAACGCCTTGCCTACCGGTACACGAGGCCGCCGTCGATCAGTCCGGCCTGCCCGGTCATGTAGTCGGAGTCCGGTCCGGCCAGATACGACACGTACGCGGCAACGTCCTCGGGTGTCTGTGCACGGCCGAGTGCGATGCCGCCGACGAACTTCTCGAACGTGGCACCCTTCGGCGCGCCGGTGAGGTCCGCGAAACGCTCGTCGATCGTGACCCACATGTCGGTGCCGACGACACCGGGGCAGTAGGCGTTGACGGTGATGCCGTCGCACGCGTACTCCTTCGCCGCGGCCTGGGTGAGTGCGCGGACCGCGAACTTCGTCGCCGAGTACACGCCGAGCATCGCGAATCCCTCGTGGCCGGCGATCGACGACGCGTTTACGATCTTCCCGCCGTGCCCCCGCGCCCGGAACTTCGCGGCCCCAGCCTGGATGCCCCACAGCACACCTTCGACGTTCACGGCCAGGATCCGCGACACGTCCTCCGGTGTCGCGTCGGCGATCGGGTCGACCTGCGCGATGCCCGCATTGTTGACGATGATGTCGAACCCGCCCAGTTCGCGCTCCGTCCGGTCGACGGCGGACCGGACCTGATCGCGGTCCGTCACGTCGGCGACCAACGAGACGGCCTTCGAACCCGCCGCCCGGACCTCGTCCGCCACCGCGCTGATCCGGTCGGCGTTGACGTCGACGAGCGAGATGTCGGCGCCGTCCGACGCCAGCCGCAACGCGATCGCTCGTCCGATGCCCTGGCCCGCGCCGGTGATCAACGCGACCTTGCCCTCGATGCTCATTCCTGGCTCCTCTCCGATGTGATCGTGCTCACACGAGAGCCAAGCATCGCCGGCCGTGACTGTTCAAGGGTTGCAGCCGATTGCATTGTGACAAATTGTGAACCGATTGCGTTCTCTCCCAACGAAAATGTGCCGAACCCGGCCATGGTTCGGCGCTCACATTCCCGGTAGGCTCCGAGGTGTGAGTACTACCGGTTCGGTTCGGCACCGCCTTCCCGCTGTCGGCTCGGGGGTGGATCTTCCCCGGCACGCACGGTTGTTGAGTCAAGTGCACGATGCAGTGCTGTCGGGTCGGCGACCACCGGCGCAGCCGCGCGAGATCGTCGGCAGGTCGTGGTCGCGGTTACAAGCGGACGGGGTGAGTCCCGACAGTTGTGAGGACGTGGTGCTGGCCGACTGCGCCGAGGTCGAAGCCCGGCGGACGCGTACCGCCCTGCGTTCGATTCTTCCGGAGCTTCGCAGCGCGTTGACTCAGGTGGCGGAGGACGCGAACTTCATCGTGGTGATCGCGGACTCCGACGGGGTGGTCCTGTGGCGGGAAGGATCCCGTGGCCTGTGCAAGGCCGCCGATGCCCTGGGATTCGTCGAGGGCGCCCGATGGTCCGAGAGCTCGGTGGGTACGAACTCCATCGGGACGGCGTTGGTGGAAGATGCTCCTGTGCAACTGTTCTCGGCGGAGCATTACGCACGGTCTCATCGTGGCTGGTCGTGCACGGGCTCTCCGGTGCACGATCCCCGGAGTGGTGAAGTGCTCGGCGTCGTCGACATCAGTGGCTCGGCGATGTCGGTTCACCCGACGACGGTGGCGCTGGTGCAAACGGCGGTGCGGTTGGCCGAGGCCACACTGTGGCAGGAGCACACGATCAACCTGGAGAAGCTTCGCGGGCACGCGGCACCGGTGCTCGGGGCAACCGCGGGTCCGGCCCTCGTGGTGGACCGGCACGGCTGGGTCGCCGACGCCCGTGGCCTCGCCGCCCCCGACCGGGTGTCACCACCGTGCCCCGGCACGCCGCTCTTGGTGCCCGGGTTGGGGCTGTGTGTACCGGAACCGCTCGGTGACGGCTGGCTGGTGCGACGTTCCGGCACGCCGACGGGCGTCCAGGTGGAACTCGATCTCGGTGAGTCCCCGCGAGCAACGGTGCGGGGCGATACGGAATGGACCCGCGCGCTCTCACCGCGCCATGCGCAGATACTGCGAGTGCTGACCGAAATCGGTTCCACCGGAATCGATGCCGCGTCACTGAGCGTGTCGTTGTTCGGTGACCGCGACCACGTGGTGGCCGTGCGCGCCGAGATCTCCCGTCTCCGGAAAAGTCTCGGCCCGGTCCTGTCCACCCATCCCTACCGGTTCGCGGACGGTGTGGACGTGCACGTCGTCGGCTGAGTGTCAGGAGGACCCTCTGGTCGGCGAAAGAGGATTCTCCCGAATCGCTTTCGCCTGCGCGTAGAGGCGGCCGGCGCGGTACGACGAGCGGACGAGTGGTCCGGCCATGACGCCGGCGAATCCGATCTCCTCGGCGGCCTGGGAGTGCTCGACGAACTCTTCGGGCTTGACCCACCGCTCGACGGGGTGGTGCCGGGGGGAGGGGCGCAGGTACTGGGTGATGGTGAGGATGTCGCAGCCGGCGGCGTGCAGGTCTTCCATCGCCTGGTGGACCTCGTCGGGGGTCTCGCCCATGCCGAGGATGAGGTTGGACTTGGTGACCAGCCCGGCCTCGCGGGCGGCGGTGATCACGCCGAGGGAGCGTTCGTAGCGGAACGCGGG
>NZ_JBHUSF010000554.1:0-2926 GCF_042673295.1 Rhodococcus sp. NPDC057014 | reverse complement strand
CGGGGCCGACCATGCCGGTGTTGAACGCGAGCGGCTCGGGCACCGACGCGAGCTGCAGCTCGTCGAGCCAGATGTGCTTCTGCACCGGCGTCCAGTCGCGGCCGCCCCACTCGACGGGCCAGTGCGGCGTCGCGAGCCCGTTGGCGTTCAGAATCCGCTGAGACTCGATGAAGCCTTCCTTCCCCACTACTTCGCCTCGCGCATACCGCTCGCGGATCTCCGCCGGAATCTGCGTGGTGAAGAACGTTCGCATCTCGTCGCGGAACGCCAGCTCCTCGTCGGTCAAGGCCAGATTCATCGGACTTCCTTCGCACTCGAGGTCGGATTCATGTTCTGGTCCCGACGGTACCCCCACCTCCCGCGGGACACCACGACATCCCCAGTTGTAGTCACCGTGACCACATCAGTGATACCGTTTTGTAGTCACTACGACTACAAGGAGTTCCCGTGATCGCACTACTCGTCGACTGGCTCAACTCGGCCGCGGTGACGTCGTTCGGGACGACGACGAGCTGGGCCGAAGTGCTCGGTTTCGCGTCGGGCGCGGTGTGCGTCTGGCTCGTCGCCCGGCAGTCCGCCTGGAACTGGCCGATCGGAATCGCGAACAACCTGGTCTGGATCCTGCTGTTCTACGCAGCCGGACTCTTCGCCGACTCGGCCCTCCAACTGGTCTACATCGCGCTCGCCGTGGCCGGGTGGATCCGATGGATCCGGGGACGCGCAGGCAACCCGTTGCCCGTCACCGGGACATCGTTGGAGGAGTGGAGGTGGCTCGCCGGCACCGGGATCGTCGGCACCGCCGCCCTGACCGTGCTCCTGCACACGGCGACGTCGTCCACGGTCCCGTTCTGGGACGCCGTCACCACTGCCCTCTCGTTGCTGGCCACCTGGGGGCAGGTGAACAAGCGCTGGGAATCGTGGCTGCTGTGGATTGCGGCCGATCTCGTCTACGTCCCGCTCTACCTGCACAAGGGTCTGACTCTGACGGCCCTGCTGTACGTCGGATTCCTCGCGCTCTGCGTCCGCGGCCTCGTCGAGTGGCGCAGGACTTCGGGACTCCCCGCCCTCGCGACGACCGCGGGCAAGTGACCGCAATGCACGACCACGCCCTCGTGATCGGAAAATTCTATCCCCCGCACGCCGGGCATCACCTGCTGATCCGGGAGGCCGCGAAGGTCGCCACCCGGGTGACGGTGGTGGTGATGGCGTCCCGGGTCGAGTCGATTCCCCTGGCGGACAGAGTGTCCTGCCTCGCCGAGTCGCATGCGCGGGACCGCACGGTGACCGTGACCGGCATCGCGTGCGACGCCCCGATGGACCTGGCGTCGCGACCCGTCTGGGCCGCGCAGGTGGCGTGCATGCGCGCCGCGGTACGCCAGGCCACCGGCATCGCCGTCGACGTCGTCGTGTCGAGCGAGAAGTACGGAGACGAACTCGCCCGCTGGTTCGACGCCGTCCACGTCCCCGTCGACCCCGAGCGCGTCCGGTTCCCGATTTCCGGAACTGCCTGTCGAAACGACCTCGCCGGCACCTGGGAACACCTGGACGCGCCCGCGCGGGCACTGCTCACCACCCGGATCGTGGTGCTCGGCGCAGAATCCACCGGCACCACCACCATCAGTCACGCACTGGCGCAACGCTTCCGCGCCCGCGGCGGGATCTGGCGGCGCACACACTGGGTTCCCGAATACGGTCGCACGGCAACCGCCGACAAGCTGGCGAGAGTCCGCGCCACCGACGCGTCCGCCGGCGTCGACGACCTCGTCTGGACAGGGCAGGATTTCGCCGACATCGCCCGCATCCAGAACGAGTGGGAAGAGGCGGCCGCGCGGTCGGGGTCGCCCCTGACGATCTGCGACACCGACGCAGAGGCGACCACCGTGTGGGAGCGGCGCTACCTCGGCCCCGACAGCACCCGGGCGCACGACCACCGACCGGGTCGCCACGCCCTGTACCTCATTACCGACCATGTCGGTGTCCCCTTCGTGCAGGATGGGTTGCGTGACGGAGAGTCGGTCCGGGAGGAGATGACGGAGTGGTTCGTCGACGCACTCACCGCCGCCGGACGGTCGTGGGTGATGCTGACCGGGAGCCGGGCAGAGCGCCTCGACCTCGCGACGCAGGTCACTGAACAGGCACTCGCCCACCGATCGACGTTCGCCGCACCACTGGGAGGCTGACAGTGTACGACGCAACCGACTACCCACCGTTCGCCGTGACCGTCGATCTCGCGATGTTCACACTGCGCGGCCCCGCGCTGTCGGTCCTGCTGGTCCGGCGGGGCGGGGAACCGTTTCAGGGGATGCCCGCGCTGCCCGGCGGTTTCGTTCACGCGGACGAATCAGCGGAGGTCGCGGCGCGACGCGAGCTGGCGGAGGAGACCGGACTCGACAGCTTTCCCGGTCACCTCGAACAGTTGGCGACGTACAGCGAGCCGGGCCGCGACCCGCGCATGCGTGTCGTGTCGGTGGTGTTCGTGGCGTTCGCGCCGAATCTGCCGGAGCCGTCGGCCGGTTCCGACGCCGCCGACGCCTACTGGGTGCCGGTCGAGGACGCGTCCCGCGAGTCGCTGGCGTTCGACCACGCGCAGATCCTCACGGACGCCGTCGAGCGGGTGCGGTCGAAACTCGAATACACCACTTTGGCAACTCATTTCGTGGAGTCACCGTTCTCGATCCGGGACCTCCAGACGGTGTACGAGGCCGTGTGGGACGTGACGTGGGATCGCGCGAACTTCCGCCGCAAGGTTCTGGGGACCCGCGGATTCGTCGAACCCGTCGAGGGCGTTGCCGACGCCGCATCGACGGGCGGCAGGCGCGCCCAGCTGTACCGGCCGGGCGACGCCACCACCCTGCACCCGCCGATCCCCCGCCCGTGTGTTCATTTTAACCGCCGGCGGGTAAAAAGTAAAACCGGGTGGGGGAGC
>NZ_JBHUSF010000553.1:0-2942 GCF_042673295.1 Rhodococcus sp. NPDC057014 | reverse complement strand
CTTTCGCACCGCGCTGACCTGCACACTTCCCCTCAGGCAAGGATCAGCCGCTGCTTACTCAAGGGAATCCCTTGAGCAGCCATCGGAAATATCGGCTTCACCGATAGCGAACCGGCGCGGAACACTCGTCGGCATCCCGGACACGGATTCGCAACCGCGCAGCTCACGCGGGTCCGATCCGGGATCAGCTGCCATCAATCACCCCGACGACCTGGCTCGGGAGTGGACGGAGGAATGCAATGACGACTATCGGGCAGACATGTACTTCGACACCCCCCGGTGACGGCCACTTCCAACGCAAGATGTCGCTGCAGGCGGCGATGTTCATCGGCGTCGGTGGCCAGATCGGCTCCGGGTGGTTGTTCGCCGTCCTGGCCGCGGCCGGGATCGCCGGCCCCTCGGCAATCGTCTCGTGGCTCATCGGCGGCGCACTGACGATGGTGATCGCGCTGGCCTGGATGGAAGTGGGATCCACCATCCCGGTCAGCGGCGCCATCGCCCGCTACCCGTACCTGTCCAACGGCGGACTCGCCGGCTGGATTCTGGGCCTGTCGTACTGGCTGGCCAATGTCTCACTGCCCGCGATCGAGGCCGTGGCCGCGCTCACCTACCTCGGCGGCATCTTTCCCGATCTCGGCCTCCTTACCGTGCGCGACGGGGTCTCGATGCTCTCGTGGCCGCGGGGAATCCTGGCCGCGACGGCCCTGATGATCTTGTTCCTGGCGATCAACCTGTTCGGCGTCAAGCTGCTCAGTGAATGCAACCGCTGGGTCACCTGGTGGAAGATCATCATTCCCACCGCCACGTTCTTGCTGCTCTTCCTGACCTTCGACGGCTCCAACTTCACGTCCTACGGCTTCTTCGGCGACCCTGCCGGCGGCGGTGCCGGATCGATGTTCGAGGCAGTCGCGGTGTCCGGTATCGCCCTCGCGCTCATGGGTTTCCGTGGTGTCATAGACTTCGGCGGCGAGGTGCGCCGACCCGGCCGCAACATTCCCCTCGGAACCGTCGGGTGTGTCGTTGTCCCGCTCGCCATCTACCTGGGCTTGCAGATCGCGTTCCTCGGCGCGATCGACTGGGCCGATGCGGGTGTGCCCGCCGGGGATTGGGTCGCCCTCGCCGGAAGCTCGTGGGCCGACGGCCCGCTCGCCGCCGCACTCCACTCCTCCGGATATGCCCTGCTGGGCGCATTCGTCTCCGTGCTGCTTCTCGACGCGATCCTCTCCCCCGGCGCCGCCGGCTACATCTACCTCGGCAACGGCGCCCGTGTGGGTTACGGACTCGCCGTCAACCACTTCTTCCCCCGCATCATGGCGAAGGTGAACCGGCACGGCGTCCCCGCCGTCTCCGCGGTCGTCTCCTTCGTCGTCGGCTGCCTGTTCTTCCTACCCGCACCGAGTTGGTATCGGCTCGTCGGATTCATCAGTTCCGCGCTGATCCTGAGCACCATCGCAGCATCCGTCGCCCTGGTCGTCTTCCGACGGACCGCGCCGAACCTGCCTCGCCCGTTCCGGCTCCCGGCGCCCGGGCTTCTCGCACCCGCCGGCTTCGTCGCTGCCACCGTGATCATCTACTGGTGCGGTTTCATCACCCTCTTCAACCTGAGCACCATCCTGCTCGGTGGCATGGTGATCTACAGCGTCTGCTACTCCGCGCAGATGGGCTGGACCCGACTCGCACCGTCGGTAGCAGTGGCCGCCGTATTCGTGGTGGGCTGGGCTCTGGTCACCGCCACCAGCGGATACCTGCTCGCCCCCGCCGCCGTCGCCGCACCCCCGGCCGCCGCCCTTCTCACCCGGCTGCTTCTGATGGTCGCGCTCTGCACGGGCTTCCTGTTCGCGATGCACCGGATCAGCACCGAGGAAGGCCGACGGCACCTGACCGGCGGGCACTGGGTGGTCTTCCTCCTGCTCGGGCTGCTCATCGTCTCCGCCATCGGCGAGTACGGTCCCCTGGCCGCACCGTGGCTCGTCTTCCCCGCCGACACCCTGTCCGCGGTGGTCGTCGGACTGATCGCCTTCTACTGGGCAGTCAAAACCGGATTCCGGACTCCCGGGATCGACGAGCTCGATCCGCAACCGACCTCGGGCGACCATCCCGTCGCCTCCACCGGGCCGGGTCCGAGCCTGACCGCACCGTGAACTCGGTTCCTCCGCCCCCTTCCGTCACCACACACGAGACAGGCACAACCGCAATGACACAGACCGCAATCGTCACCGGCGCAGCAAGCGGCATGGGACACGCCACCGCTCAGCATCTGATCGACGAAGGCTGGAACGTCCTGGCCCTCGACCTGAAGGAGAGCGACCTCCGGACCGGATCCGGCAACCTCCGCGAACTCTCCGTGGACATCACCGACCGCGACGCCGTCGCCGACGCCATCGCGGAGGGTGTACCCGCAGGCGCGCACGTCGACCTGGTCGCCAATGTCGCCGGGATCTACCCCCCGAGCACCCTCGACACCTTCACCGAGGAACTCTATCGATTCACCTTCGACGTGAACGTTCTCGGAACCCTCAACGTCATCGCCGAATCCCGCACCCGCATGGAACACGGTGGCGCGATCGTCAACTTCGCCTCGGTCGACGCATTCACCGTCTCCCCGGGCCAACTCCTCTACGGCGCGTCCAAGGCCGCAATCGTCATGCTCACCAAGGAACTTGCACTCGAACTTGCACCCCACGGCATCCGCGTGAACGCGATCGCCCCCGGCTGGGTCGACACCCCCGGCAACAAGGCCACCGGTCGCATCGCCGAGGCCGCGCGGTCCATTCCGCTCGGACGCGTGGCCCAGCCCGACGAGATCGCCCACTGGGTGCTCACCCTCGGAACCCGGGCGTCGTCGTTCATGACCGGGGAAACCGTTGTGCTCTCCGGCGGCGATGTAATTCGCTGACGTCGAGCCCGGCGGAGACGTCCTGTTTCGTACGACTGCGCGAGGC
>NZ_JBHUSF010000552.1:0-2978 GCF_042673295.1 Rhodococcus sp. NPDC057014 | reverse complement strand
AAACCCCTCGTCGACCGGCCCACCGTGTTCTTCGAACTCATCGAACGCCACGGCTCCCTCGGCTTCGGCATCGGCAACTTCAAAGCCCTCTTCGAAGCCATCGAACGCGAACAAGCCGCCCGCGGAAACTTCTGAGGGTCAGCGCACTCGCGGGATCTTGCGGGTGCTGACGGCGATGCGATTCCACGCGTTGATCGTGAGCACCAGCGAGATGAGCTGGGCCAGTTCCGTCTCGTCGAAATGTTCCTCCGCCTCCTCGTACACCGAGTCCGGGACGAAGCCGTCGGTCAGCACGGTGATCGACTCGGCGAGGGCGAGCGCGGCGCGCTCCTTGTCGGTGTACAGGCCGTGCATTTCCTCCCACGCGCCGAGGAGGAACAGTTTCTGTTCGCTGATGCCGATCTTGCGGGCATCCGCGGTGTGCATGTCGATGCACCACGCGCAGTGGTTGATCTGGGAGCAACGGGTGAGCACCAACTCGACGAGTTCCGGGTCGAGGCCCTGCCGGGCGGCGGCGTCGAGGGCGATCATCGCCTTGTAGACGGCGGGGGCCTTGCGTGCGAGGTCGACTCGGGTCTTGCGCTCTGTTGTGGTCATAGGAGAACAGTAAGCGCGAAATAGCCCATCTCCATGGTTCAATTCGATCATGAAAACTTGGGCCAATTCTGGTCTGGGCCGCGATCTCCATCTCGACCTCGCCGCACCCGCCGGTGGACGGACGTCCGGGGTGCGCGCCGCTCTGGTGTCCGCGCTGCGCGAGTCGATCCGCTCGGGACGGCTCGTCGCAGGCACCACCCTCCCGCCGTCCCGCGCGCTCGCCCTCGATCTCGGCGTCGCCCGCAACACCGTCGCCGAGGCGTACTCCGAACTCGTCGCGGAGGGGTGGCTGACGGCACGGCAGGGATCGGGGACCCGGGTCGCCGATCGGGAACGCGAACCCGCCCACCGTCCGCAGACCCGCCCCGCCGCCGCACCCCGGCCCGCGTGGAGCCTGCTGCCCGGTTCGCCCGACGTCGCGGAGTTTCCCCGTGCCGCCTGGACGGCGTCGGCGCGCCGGGCGCTCACCGCGGCACCCCACGACGCGTTCGGTCCGGGCGATCCGCGGGGCCGCCCCGAACTGCGCCGCGCCGTCGCCGAATACCTGGCCCGTGCACGAGGGGTCCGCGCCGATCCCGATCGGATCGTGGTCAGCGCGAGTTCGGGGCACGGCCTGTGGCTCCTCGCCCGCGCCGTGCAGGGACCGGTCGCCGTCGAAGGGTACGGCCTGCACTTCCATCGCGAACTGCTCCGCGATGCCGGGGCCGTCACCGTGCCCCTGCACCTCGACGCCCACGGCGCGCGGCCCCCGGACGCGACCGGCACCCGGCTGTCCGCGGCACTGCTCACCCCGGCCCACCAATTCCCCACCGGAGGTCCGCTCCACCCCAGCAGGAGAACGGCTTTCGTGGAATGGGCACGCACGACCGGTGCGATCGTGATCGAGGACGATTACGACGGGGAGTTCCGGTACGACCGCCAACCCGTCGGCGCCCTGCAGGGTCTGGCCCCGGAACAGGTGGCGTATCTGGGCACCGTGAGCAAGACCCTGTCTCCCGCGATCCGTGTGGGGTGGATGGTGTTGCCGGAACACCTGATCGACGACGTCCTGGCGGTCAAGGGCGTGTACGAGAGGTGGGTCAGCGCAACGGACCAGCTGACCCTGGCGGACTTCATCGAGCGAGGCGCATTCGACCGGCACGTCCGCAGGATGCGCACCCTGTACCGCCGCCGGCGCGACACACTCGTCGAGACGCTCGCCGCGCGGGTACCGCACGTGCACGTCACCGGCATCGCGGCCGGCCTGCACGCCGTCCTCGAACTTCCGGCCGGGACCGAGGCGGCCACCGTCGGCCGGGCCGCGGCCCTCGGTCTCGCGGTGGAGGGCCTGCGCACGTTCCGTCATCCGGACGGTCCCGCGGACCGGCCGGACGGGCTCGTCGTCGGCTACAGCACGCCGTCGTCCGCCCGCTTCGCCGACACGCTCGACGCCCTGTGCCGCGCGCTGCCCACTCCGTGAGCAGAATTTCCTATGGGACTGGTCGGAATGCGTGTCGTGCGGTTACAGTCTGATCCGTGACCGAATCCGGCGTGGTCGACTCAGGCGAGCTGCTGACGCGGCGCCGCCATGTCGATTTCGCACTGGTGTGTACCTCGAGGTGTCCGATCTCCTGATCGGACCCGTCCCGGCGTGATGTTCTCCACGCCGGGTTCCTCCTGCACACCCACCTTTTCGAAGGATTCGCCACTCGTGACCACTGCATCCGTTTCACATCTCACGTCCGTCATCAACGCCACCCGTGACGCCGTATCGCAGGATTCCGCGAACGCGCACGTCGTCTTCACCGCCTCCGCGCAGGCCCACGACGCCGTCGCGAGCACCGTCTCGCTCGGCAAGTACAGCGTCGAGGTGGACGAGCCGCCCGCGCTCGGCGGCGAGCACTCCGCCGCCAATCCCGTGGAGTACTACCTCGCTTCGCTGCTCTCCTGCCAGGTGGTGACGTACCGCTTCTGGGCCGAGAAGCTCGGTGTCCGCGTCGACGACATCTCGGCACGTGCGGAGGGAGACCTCGACGTGCACGGGTTCTTCGGCTTCGACGACGCCGTCCGCCCCGGGTTCGGAGAGGTGCGCGTCGTCGTGACGCTCACCGGTCCGGAATCGCGGGAACGCTACCTCGAACTGCAGGAAGCGGTCGACGCGCACTGCCCCGTCCTCGACCTGACCCGCAATCCGACCCCGGTCCACACCGTGGTCGAAACACTCACCGGCGACAACTGATTCATCACATCCACTGCACCGAATCCGGAGGACTCCACTCGTGACCGAGAGCATCGATCCCACCGCCGACTGGTCGTTCGAGACCAAGCAGATCCACGCCGGGCAGACGTCCGACGCGACCACCAAGGCGCGGGCGCTGCCGATCTACCAGACCACCTCGTAC
>NZ_JBHUSF010000551.1:0-2983 GCF_042673295.1 Rhodococcus sp. NPDC057014 | reverse complement strand
GACACGAGTCGTGTCTCGGACCGAAGATCGCGATTCGGCCTTGGTGCCGATCAGGATGAAATTTTCAACAACCGCGCCAAATTGAGCCCGAGGATGTTGTCGACGTCGCTGTCGGGTAGACCCAGCTCACGCACGGCCTGAATCTCCCGCCCCTGATCCGCCATCGGCCAGTCCGAGGCGAAGATGATCCGCTCGGGACCATGCGCCTCGATCGCCTTCCGTACGTCGGCGGGGTTGAGCTCGGCAAGGCTCGGCGGCCACGAGGTGTCCAGGTAGACCGGCAGTCCGACGACCGTGTCGACCGCCGCCTGGAACTGATGGTAGCCGCCGAAGTGGCAGGCGATGACGTCGAGCCTGGGGAATTTGCGGATCAGTTCTGCCAGCATCGACGGGCTACAGACACCTTCCGAACTGGCAGTGGAGATGGAACCGATGTGAATGATGACTGCGAACTCACCTTGCATGGCGTCGAACAGTCGGTCCATGCGCGGGTCGTCGAGAGCGTACTTCTGGAAGAAGGGGTGGATTTTCACTCCCTTCAGACCGTGCCGGCGAAGGCTCTCGACGTTCTCTTCCGCCGACAGCTCGGGATGAACGGACCCGAATCCGATGAAGTAGTCGGGATCGAGTGATCCGGAGAACTTGTTGGCTTTGTCCACGGCCGCGCCGTCGTTCGCGACGGCCAAGCAGACCGAGCGGTCGATCCCGGCTGCGGCCATGGATTCCTTGAGGCCGCTCGCGGTGCCGTCACCGCGACGTTCGAGATCCGGTACCGATCCGGCCAGGGCGCGTTTGGCGACCGCGTCCGGCCACATGTGCGTATGTGCGTCGATGATCATGGGAAACCTCTCAGAGCCGGCTGACCTCGCCGCCGTCGATGACGGCGACCGAACCGGTAACGAAATCGGACAATGGGGACGCCAGGTATGCCACCAGCGGACCGAACTCCGCGGGGTCGCCCATACGGCCGGCAGGGATCTTCCTCAGTCGCTTCGCGAGCACGTCCGGCGAGTCGGTGACAGCACTCTGCGCGTCCGTGGTGAAAGCACCGGGGGCGATGGCGTTGACCTGGATGCCTTTCTTTGCCCACTCGCCTGCGAGCGCTTTGGTGAATTGCACGAGCGCGCCCTTGGACGACGAGTACGCCACCAACGTCGGCTTTCCTTTGAGCCCGGAGGTGCTCGCGATGTTGATGATCTTGCCGGACCCCTGCGGGAGCAGGTGCTGCGACGCCGCGCGGGTCAACACTGCGGGCGCGCGCACGTTGACGTCGAAGACCTCGTCCCACAGCTTCTGAGGCTGCTCGTCGAAACGCCCGGCCGGGGCGATGCCGGCGTTGTTGACGACGATGTCGAGGCGACCGAACACCTCGACCGCAGTGTCGGCGAGAGCCGCCACCGCATCCATGTCGCGCATGTCGCAGGTCTGCACCGCGGTGCGGTCAGGGTAACGACCGTGCAGGTCTTCCAGCGCCTCCCGCGTACGTGCCACCAACAGGACGGACGCGCCTTCCTGTATCAGGGCTTCGGCCGCCGCCCAACCTAGTCCACGGCTTGCGCCCGTCACGATCGCGACCTTTCCGCGAAGCTGGAGGTCCATTGATCCCATCCCTTTCGGTGCTGAAGTGCCTCGGCGCAACCACATGTGCGGGAAGCACCGTCGTCTTACCCTTGCCAGGCAACGAAATTATAATTATATTTGCCATATTAAACGTCAAGCGGTGCCGGCGCCAGACCCACTTCGCCCCGGCGAGAGGCGCCACGATTCGGCGGCCGATGACACCCACCACACCTCACGAAAGGCAAGGAACCTATGAGTGTCCCGATGACTGTCGAGGAGACCACCCTTTCCCCTGCGCCCGCCGGGGACATCTGGAAGCTGTGTGGCGCCCCCGCCTCGATCGCCGAGTGGTCTCCCGCCGTAGGGAAGTCATGGATGGACGGCGATGTGCGCCACGTCGAACTCACCGGAGCCGGACAGGCGCGGGAACGAATCACCGAGCACGATGACGCGGAACGCTACTACACCTACGACTACGTGGACGGCCCGCTCGTACTCGATGCGATGTCCTCACGGTTCGCGGTGCACTCCACGGCCGACGGCGGATCGAAGATCGTGTGGTCCGCGCAGTTCGCAGCCGTCGACGACGCGCAAGGTGCCGAGCTGGCCCAAGCAGTGAGCGGCATGTACCAGGCAGGCTTGACCAGTCTCGCCGCGCTGGCGGCAACGAGCCCGTCGTGAGGGTCTTGACGTCGCCAGTCCGGCGCCGTGTGCGTCGTGCCTGTTCTGGAAGGAGCTCCCGGTGAGCAAGATTCGACTGATCCCGCCCGCCGTCGATGACCCGAGCGAATACGATGCGCTTCGCGCCGAGGTGCGTGCCTTCCTCCGCAAGTGTCTCGACGACGAAGTATTCACACCGGGAGTCGACACCTGGCTCACCGGGTGGAACCCCGCGTTCACGCGCTTGCTGGCCGAACGCGGATGGATCGGCATGACCATTCCCACCGAATACGGGGGACACGGGCGGTCGCACCTGGAGCGATTCGCCGTGACCGAGGAACTTCTGGCCGCAGGCGCCCCGGTCGCGGCCCACTGGATCGCGGACCGGCAGATCGCTCCATCACTGTTGACATTCGGCACCGAACAGCAGAAGCACCGGTTCCTCCCTGCCATCACGAGGGGCGAGTGCTTCTTCGGCATCGGCATGAGTGAACCCGACTCCGGATCGGATCTGGCGAGCGTTCGCACGAAAGCCGCTCGTGTCGAAGGCGGCTGGCGAGTCACCGGAACAAAGGTGTGGACGTCCGGAGCTCACCGCGCGGACGCGTTCATCGCTCTCGTCCGGACATCACCGAAGGACCCGGACGCCCGGCACGCCGGCCTCAGCCAACTCATCATCGAGCTGAGGTCACCGGGAGTCGAGATCAGACCGATCATCTCGATGGGGGGAAGCCATCACTTCAACGAGGTGATACTCGAGGAT
>NZ_JBHUSF010000550.1:0-3029 GCF_042673295.1 Rhodococcus sp. NPDC057014 | reverse complement strand
GCGCGGAAGCGGCCGGTGCGGACGCCGACCAGGTGTCCGGCGGGGACGGCGGCGATCTCGCCCCGGAGGCGGCGATCGACCCGCAGACCGGCAGGCCTCGGCGGTTCGCGTATCCGCCGAACCTGTTCGTCGTCGACGGCGGCGCCCCGCAGGTCGCCGCGGCCTCGGCAGTGCTCGACGAACTGGGCATCACCGACGTCGCGGTGATCGGGCTGGCCAAGCGGCTCGAGGAGGTGTGGGTGCCGGGGGAGGAGGACCCCGTGATCCTCCCGCGCACCAGCGAGTCGCTGTACCTGCTGCAGCGGGTGCGGGACGAGGCGCACCGCTTCGCGATCACGTTCCACCGCAGCAAGCGGTCCCGTCGGATGACGGCGTCCGCACTCGACTCGGTCCGCGGTCTCGGCGAGACCCGGCGCAAGGCGCTGGTGACGCATTTCGGATCCGTCGCCAAACTCAAGCAGGCCTCCGTCGAGGAGATCACCGCCGTGCCCGGCATCGGAACGGCCACGGCGAAGGCGGTACTCACCGCTCTCGGGGCGGAGGAACCGTCTGCGGACGTCGCGGGAGTGGGGGATGATGAACCAGATCGGAACGGGCCGGGCGCGGCAGAACGCAACGGCGCGGACCTACCCCGCGAACCGGTAGGACAGCACGGCCCGGCAGCACAGAGCGCATCGCAACGGACAGGTGTCGAGTGAACGAGCAGCACGCGCAGAGCGACCGTCCGCCCACGGTTCGGCCGATGGACTTCCTTCTCGTCACCGGGCTCTCCGGGGCGGGTCTGCAGACGGCGGCGAAGGTCCTCGAGGACCTCGGGTGGTACGTCGCGGACAACCTTCCCCCGGAACTGATCTCCCGGATGGTGGATCTGAGCCTGGAATCCGATTCGCGGCTCGAGCGGCTCGCCGTCGTCATCGACGTGCGCTCCCGGTTGTTCACCGGCGACCTCGGCTGGGTCCTCACCGAACTGGAGAGCAAGCCCGTGCACACCCGGGTGCTGTACCTCGACGCGTCGGACGAGGTCCTGGTCCGCCGATTCGAACAGGTCCGCCGCAGTCACCCGCTGTCCGGCGGAGGCGCCGAGGGCACCCTGTCGGAGGGCATCGCCGCCGAGCGCGACCAGCTCGCGAAGGTGAAGGCCGCCGCGGATCTGGTGATCGACACGTCCTCGCTCGCCGCGCACCAGTTGCGGCAGAAGATCGAGGACGCGTTCGGCGACGCCGAGAACCGCACCATGCAGGTAACAGTCCAGTCGTTCGGTTTCAAGTACGGTCTTCCGATGGACGCCGATCTCGTCTGCGACGTCCGGTTCCTGCCCAACCCGCACTGGATCCCCGAGTTGCATCCGCACACCGGGCAGAACGCGGACGTGCGGGACTACGTGTTGTCGCAGGACGGTGCGGACGACTATCTCGCCACGTATCACCACCTGCTGGATCTGACGATCGCCGGATATCGTCGGGAGGGGAAGCGCTACATGACCATCGCGATGGGGTGCACCGGGGGCAAACATCGCAGTGTCGCGATGTCGGAGGCCCTGGCTGGCCGGCTCGGAAAGGACTCCGGCCTGAACGTGCGTGTCGTCCATCGTGATCTGGGGCGCGAATGAGGCCGGTGCACCAGGCGCCCGCGATCGTCGCGCTCGGCGGTGGCCACGGGCTGTTCGCCACCCTCAGCGCCGCCCGCAGGCTCAGCCGTGACGTGACCGCCGTCGTCACCGTCGCGGACGACGGCGGATCCTCGGGACGGCTGCGCGCCGAACTCGGCGTCATCCCGCCCGGCGATCTGCGGATGGCGCTCGCCGCGCTCGCGGCGGACGACCCCGAGGTGCAGGACTGGACCGACACCATCCAGCACCGATTCGGCGGAATCGGCGCCCTCGCCGGACACTCGGTGGGCAATCTCATCCTCGCCGGTCTCACCGAGGTGCTCGGCGACCCCGTCGCCGCGCTCGACGAACTCGCCCGGCTGCTGCGGATCGACGGGCGCGTGCTGCCGATGTCGCCGATCGCGCTGGACATCGAGGCCGACGTGCAGGGCCTCGAGGCGGACCCCCGGGTCAGCCGCTGCATCCGCGGTCAGGTCGCGGTCGCGACCACCCCCGGCAAGGTGCGCCGCGTGCGGTTGCTGCCGGCGAATCCACCCGCCTGCCCGGACGCGGTCCGGGCGATCGACGTCGCCGACATGGTCGTCCTCGGCCCCGGGTCGTGGTTCTCCAGTGTCATCCCGCACGTCCTCGTGCCCGAACTCCTCGACACGCTGATCGCCACCCCCGCGCGGAAGGTGCTGGTACTCAATCTGGCTCCGGAACCCGGCGAGACCGCGGGATTCTCCACCGAGCGTCATCTGCACGTACTGTCCCAGCACGCACCCGAACTCACCGTCGACTTCGTCGTCGTCGATTCGGGTTCGGTTCCACCGGGGCGCGAGCGCGAGCACCTCGCCCGCGCCGCCGGACAGTTCCGGGCACGCGTCGTGTACGCCGACGTGTCGGAGCACGGCACCCACACGCACCATGCAGGAAAACTTGCGTCCGTTCTCGAACAGCTCTGGAGCGACCCCGATGCGGGGTCTCGGGGGAGCGAAGCGGCCGAGACACCAGAGGAAAGGGAGAGCGCTTCGTGGCAATGACAGCAGAGGTCAAAGACGAACTCAGTCGTCTCGTCGTCACTCACGTGAGTTGCCGGAAGGCCGAGGTCTCGTCGCTGCTGCGGTTCGCCGGGGGATTGCACATCGTCGGCGGCCGGGTAGTGGTCGAGGCGGAAGTGGATCTGGGGTCCACGGCCCGCCGGTTGCGGCGCGAGATCTTCGATCTGTTCACCTACAGCGCCGACGTGCACGTCCTCAGCGCGGGCGGGCTGCGCAAGTCGTCCCGGTACATCGTGCGCGTCGCGAAGGAGGGGGAGGCCCTCGCCCGTCAGACCGGGCTGCTGGACCTGCGGGGACGCCCCGTGCGCGGGCTCCCCGCGCAGGTCGTCGGCGGCAGCGTCGCCGACGCGGAAGCCGCGTGGCGTGGCGCGTTCCTGGCG
>NZ_JBHUSF010000549.1:0-3052 GCF_042673295.1 Rhodococcus sp. NPDC057014 | reverse complement strand
GGTCTCGAGGTATTCGTCGATTCCCTCGAAGCCGCCTTCGCGGCCGAGACCCGATTGCTTGACTCCGCCGAAGGGTGCGGCCGGGTTTGACACGACGCCGACGTTGATGCCGAGCATGCCGGTTTCGAGTTCCTCGCTCATGCGGAGGGTGCGGGCGGTATCTCGGGTGTAGACGTAGGCGACGAGTCCGTATTCGGTGCTGTTGGCGACCTCGACGGCGTGCTCTTCGTCACGGAAGGTCGTGATTGGGGCCACGGGACCGAAGATTTCTTCGTGGAGGATACGCGCGTCCGCACTAACTCCGGTCAGCACCGTCGGGGCATAGAAGTAGCCATTGCCCGGGACGGGTTGACCGCCGGTGACGATGGTGGCACCGTTTGCTGCGGCGTCCTGGACCAGGTTGTGAACCTTGTCCCGGGACTCTTGGTCGATCAGTGGGCCGAGTTGGGAGTCCTCCTCGCTACCCGGCCCGACGACCAGGCTCTGCATTCGGGCGGCGAGCTTGGTCGCGAACTCGTCCGCGACGGATTCGTGCACGATGAACCGATTCGCCGCGGTGCACGCTTCGCCCATGTTCCGCAGTTTCGCGACGATTGCACCTTCTACTGCGGCGTCGACGTCGGCGTCGGCGAACACGAGGAACGGCGCGTTGCCGCCGAGTTCCATGGAGGTGCGCAGCACCTGTTGCGCCGAGTCCGCGAGCAGTCGCCGGCCGACTTCGGTCGATCCGGTGAACGAGAGCTTTCGCAGCCGGGGATCTGTGATGAGCGGTGCGGTGACCAGCCCAGCGCGCGAGGTGGGAATGACATTGAGCACCCCGGGCGGTAGCCCGACCTGCTCGAGGACCTGCACCAATAGCAGCGTGGTCAAGGGTGTCAGGGTGGCGGGTTTGACGACCATGGTGCACCCGGCAGCGATCGCGGGGGCGATCTTGCGGGTCGCCATGGCCAGCGGAAAGTTCCACGGAGTGATGAACAGGCAGGGGCCCACGGGTCGCTTGTGGACGAGCAGCCGGGTTTTTCCGTCGGGCGCAGCCGCATATCGACCCGACACCCGGACGGCCTCCTCGGAGAACCAGCGGAGGAACTCGGCGCCGTAGGTCACTTCGCCGCGTGCCTCGGCGAGCGGTTTGCCCATTTCTAGGGTCATCAGGAGCGCGAAATCGTCCGCTCGCGCGAGTACGGCGTCGAATGCGGCCCGCAGAAGTTCGGCGCGCTCCCGAGGGGCAGTTCGTGCCCACCCCTTCTGGGCCGCTGCTGCGGCGTCGAGAGCGGCGGCCCCGTCTGCGACGGTGGCGTCGGCCACGACGGCGAGTTCTCGACCGGTCGCCGGATCGTGCACGGGGAATGTGTTGCCCGTTTCGGAGGGGCGCCATTGGCCGCCGATGTACAGTCCGGCCGGGACCGCTTCGAGCAGTGCCTGCTGGGTTGTCTGGGTGCTGGTCAATGTTTCCTCACTTCTCGTCGAATATGATGACTTGCCGGATGGCGTTGCCGTCGGCGAGTTGGTCCATGGCAGAGTTGATGTCCGACAGTGCGATCCGGGACGAGATCAGCTTCTCGACCGGGAGTTTTCCTTCGCGCCACAGCTGCGCATACACCGGAATGTCGCGGGCCGGGACTGCGGAGCCGAGGTAGCTGCCAATGACGGTGCGCGCGCCGGCCACCAGACCGAGCGGCGAGATCGAGGACCGGGCGTCCGGGGCAGGGAGTCCGACGGTGACGGTGGTGCCGCCGGGAGCGGTGGCAGTGACGGCAGTTTCGAAAGCGAGCGGGTGTCCTGCTGCCTCGATAACGATGGGGGCCTGGATGTTCCGTTCCGCGACTTCTTGGGGGGTGTAGGTGGCGGAAGCGCCCAGTTTCATTGCCTGGGTGAGCTTGTCGGGGTTCGAATCGACTCCGATCACCTCTCCCTGGCCGAGGGACAGCGCAGTGATCAGAGCAGCCATGCCGACACCACCGAGCCCGACAACCAAGACGGCTTGCCCTTGCTCCGGGTGGCCTGCATTGATGACGGCACCGCCACCGGTCAACACTGCGCATCCGAGGACGGCGGCGATTTCGGGTGGAACGTCGTCCTCGACCGGTACGACCGAATGTTGGTCGACGACAGCGTGCGTAGCGAAACCGGAGACACCGAGGTGGTGTTTGACGTCGACGCCGTCGCGGTGCAGGCGGCTACCTCCGTTGAGGAGGGTTCCGGCGTTGTTCGCCGCACTGCCCGGGATGCAGGGTAGTTTTCCGTCGGTTCCGCATCCGGCGCAGTCGTCGCAGCGAGGCAGAAATGCCATGACGACGCGCTGACCGACTTTTAGATCAGATACACCGTCGCCAAGCTGTTCGACCCGGCCTGCGGCCTCGTGGCCGAGCAGCATGGGGATCGGCCGCGGACGGTTACCGTCGACGACCGACAGGTCGGAGTGGCAGATTCCGGCCGCTTCGATGCGGACAAGGACCTCGCCCGGGGCGGGCGGATCGAGTTCGAGCTCGGCGATCGAGATCGGTGTGGAGTTCGCGTACGGCCGTGGACGGCCGCTCGCCTCGAGAACGGCTCCGCGAATCTTCATAGAGTGATGCCCTTTCTTCGGCGTCTGGAAGCTCTGGCTGCGACCCGCGACTCGACTACGCCGGAGGCGCGGGGACTACGGGTTAGGTGGTGACGGCCATATCGGGTCGATGCAACCGGTGGCGCTGAATCTTCCCCGATCCGGTACGTGGAATCACTGTCACCTCAATGAATTCCGCTGGCACCTTGAAGTAAGACAACACCGCAGCGCAGCGGCTTCTCAGATCATCCTCATCGATGCCGTCGTCGTTCGCGGCCACGACGAACGCGATGGGAACCTCACCGAGCGCTTCGTGTGGTGCTGCGACGACCGCCGCGTCTGCGACACACTCGCAGCTCATAAGGACGTCCTCGATCTCCGCGGGATAGATGTTCTCCCCGCCACGGATAATCATTTCTTTGATCCGTCCGCTGATGCGGATGAATCCGTTCTCGTCGCGTCGGGCAAGATCCCCCGTGTGGTACCAACCATGGGCCAGTACCTCGG
>NZ_JBHUSF010000548.1:0-3058 GCF_042673295.1 Rhodococcus sp. NPDC057014 | reverse complement strand
ATATTGGCCCTCAGCAAGCCTTATTCTCCCAGTTCGGAGCACCTTTCTTCATGACCGACACCGGGCCGGACCGGGATTGCCGTGAAAGCGCGAGGTTAGGCAGGGAAGGGGGGTTCCCAGATCGTGATCGGTTCAATTTCGGTCGCGGAGAGCCGTGACGCCGCCTGCCTGCGAGCGGCCGCCGCGGACCGCGGATGATCCGCCGCGAGGCGGGCCGAGAAAGGTGGCCTAGCTGGTGGACCGGGAGGAGCGGCGCACGACCAGCTCCGGCACGAACAAAACCTGCTCGTGCCGGTGATCGGTCTCCTGCTCCTCGCGCATGAGGAGCGCGGCCGCGGTGCGACCGAGTTGCCGGCGGGGTTGGCGCACCGAGCTGAGGGGTACCGCGGCCGCGGCCGCGAACTCGATGTCGTCGTATCCGACGATGGCCAGGTCGTCCGGTACCCGCACCCCGGCGCTGACGCATTCCTGCAGCAGGCCGAGCGCGAGCAGGTCGTTGGCGCAGAACACCGCGGTGGGGCGCCGCCGGGCGGACCGTCCCAGCAACCGCTCGCCGGCGTTCTTGCCCTCGGTCACGGTCAGCGCCGCCGTCTCGACGTCCACCAGCCGGTCCGGGGGCAACCCGGCCTTCGTGAGTGCCTGTAGTGCACCGCTTTTGCGGTCTCGTACCTGTCCGAGGGTTGCGGGTCCGCCGACGAAGGCGATGCGGTCGTGGCCGGTCTCGATGAGATGTTCCACGGCGAGTTCGCCGCCGTGCACGTCGTCGACGGCGACCGAGCAGTGGGTGTTGCTGCTGCGGGTGCGGTCGACGATGACGACCGGGGTGCCGCGGCGGGGGAGCTCGTCCAGGATCGGGGCGTCGGGGTCGGACGGAGTGATCAAGATGCCCTGCACCCGCTGCTGCTCGAGCCTGTTCAGGTACGACAGTTCGCGGTCCGGGCGGTTGTCGCTGTTGCACAGGAACAGCGACAGATCGTTCGCCTCCGCCTCGTCCTCGATGCCCTGGGCGACGTCGGTGAAGAACGGGTTGGTGGCGTCGAGCATGACGTACCCGACGGTGCGGGAGCGGCCCGCGCGCAGCTGCCGGGCCGATTCGTTGCGGACGAAGCCGAGTTCGGTCATGGCGGCGTGGACCCGGGCGCGGGTCTTGGGGCTGACCACATCGGGCCGGTTGAGCACGTTCGATACCGTGCCCATCGACACCCCCGCCGCGTCCGCGACGTCGCGCACTCCGGCAGTGTGGCCACCGGGTGCGCGCGGATCGGAGTCCGTCACCAGCCCACCCCTTATAATTGAAACGTTCGTTGACGTTCAGACTACCCAGTGAGCAGCCCGGCCGGGCACAACCCCGCGCCACCGGCTCTGCCGTGTCCCATTCCCCGCGAATGCACCCGGACGCAGTGGCGCCCGCAGTCGGTCGGTGCACCGCGCGCCCGATCAGCATGGCGCAGTGCCGACGCAGCCGGAGGAATCGAAGCGATTCATTCGGCCACACCGGCACTGCGGCTGCGGTTGCGAGGTCAGGCGCGCTCGGCCTCGATCTGCTCGAGCGACTTGCCGGAGGTGTTGGGCATGAAGAACATGCCGACCACACCGCTGATGGTCAAGAACAGGGTCAGGAGCCCGGCCACCGGGCCGATGCTGGCGTGGGCGAGGACGGGAACGAAGAAGCTCCAGATTCCCAGGATCACGCGGGCGGTGCCGAATGTGATGCCCTGGGCCGTGCCGCGCAGCATGGTGGGGAACAGCTCCTGGCTGAAGACCTTGTAGAACGCTTCGCCGGCGAGCGCACCACCGAACGAGAAGAGCACGATGTTCAAGATGATGGTGGGGATGGTGAACGGGAAAATCAGGAACACCGCGTAGGAGGCGATGTTCATGACCGCGCCGATGCCCCACATGATTTTGCGCGCCTTGTGGCTGCGGTCGCTGAATCGCATGAAGATGGTGGTCACCGCGACGATGCCGAGCAGGAATCCCGCACACGAGAGGGCCAGGCTCATCGCCTGACTGCCGGCGCCGAGCGTGCGGATCATGTACGGGGTGAAGATGCCGGAGGTCCCTGCGGCCAGGTTCCAGAACAGGTAGATCGTCGTGGTCCACGCCAGAGCCTGCAGGTTGCGGCCTCGGAACAGGTCCCGGGCGCGTGCACCGACCGACGCTGCGCCGCCCGCGGCGGCACTGGCAGCCGACTTCCATCGCGCCGACTCCACCATGCCCTGCCGCAGCGCCCAGGTGACGATGGCGACGATGAACAGCTGCAGGAACACGATCCGGATACCGAGCAGCTCGAACGGTGCCAGCGCGAAAGCGAGCAGCAACACGACCACCGGACCCAGATACCAGGCCACCTGGGTCAGGCCCAGCAGTTTGCCGCGAGCCTTGGACGGGGAGAACTCGCCGACCAGGGCGAGCGAGGTCGGCACGTCGGCCCCGACCGCCACACCGATCACCAGCGCGCCCACGAAGAGCATCGGTGCGTTGACCGCGAACGCGACGCACAGGATGCCGAGCGCGTAGACGAGCAGGTCGTATTGGTAGATCCGTTTGCGGCCGAGCTTGTCACCGAGCCGGCCGCCGACGAACGCCCCGATCGCGGCCCCGATCGCATTCGGACCGATCGCGGCGAGAATGCCGACCGCGCCGGCGCTCATGCCGAACGCCGACTGCCACACCGCAAGGCCCGAGCCGAGCGCGACGATCGACCCGGCGTCGAGATACGACGCCATGCCGGCGAGGACGGTCCATTTCCATTGCTGCTTACTGACCGCGCCGGACTCGTCGACGTTCGGCGCGGTGTTGTTCGTCGAAGTCATGGAGCTTTCCCTGTCGAGGTGGGCTGCGGCACTCGCATCTGTTGCCATGGGAGTCTCATTCGAAGTGTAGTGTGATCCACGTCTCAATTTGAAACGTAATAATCAGCAACGATAGCGCTCACACCTCTAGCTGACAAGACCTTAAGAAAGTCAGTGAAACATGCTGTTCAATGCGTTAAACACCGCTGAGGCGGGGAGGGGCGATCGGAGTTTTTACGTTCAAAAACGCCTTGGGGCGGCGT
>NZ_JBHUSF010000547.1:0-3065 GCF_042673295.1 Rhodococcus sp. NPDC057014 | reverse complement strand
CACGTGGACGGCGGCGCCTCGCTTGTCACCCGGTCTGCTGAAGGTTCAGGTCGGGAAGGCAGATCTGGGCGAGGTCCTCCAGCGGGACCGCCAGCACAGCCGCGAGTGCGGCAACTGTCGTGAAGGCCGGGGTTGCCAGGCGTCCCGTCTCGATCTTGCGCAGGGTCTCGGGTGAGATCGACGCGGCAAGTGCCACTTCGGCGGGCTTGCGGTCGCCGCGCGCCTGCCGGAGGTAAGCGCCGAGTCGCTTGCCGGCGGCCCGCTGCTGCGGCGTCAAAGGAGATCGCACCATGCGCCAAGGATACGCCACGCTCGGTATGAAAATACCGAGCCATCCACTAGCCTGGTATTTCTATACCGGTCTGTCTGCGAGAAAGTGGAGCGTGAGCGCGTGTTGGAACTGAAGACGTCACAGGAGATCGAGTCGATGCGCACCACCGGCGCGTTCATCGCCGAACTGCTCGACGACCTGCAATCGCGCGCCCTGGTAGGGGTGAATCTGCTCGACCTCGAACACCGCGCCCGGCACTTGATCGAGGACCGCGGGGCGGTGTCCTGCTACTGGGACTATGCGCCGTCGTTCGGCCGTGGCCCGTTCCGCAACGTCATCTGCCTGTCCGTCAACGATGCGGTGCTCCACGGCCTGCCGCACGACTACGACCTGCGCGACGGGGACCTGCTGAGCATGGACATCGCCGTCTCGGTCGACGGCTGGGTGGCCGACTCGGCGCGCAGCCTGATCGTCGGCACACCCCGAGCGGAGGACCAGCGACTGATCGAGGCCACCGAGCGCGCACTCGCCGCCGGTATCGACGCCGCACGTCCGGGCGGGCGCCTCGGCGACATTTCCGCCGCGATCGGCGCGGTCGCCGCCGACTACGGCTACCCGGTCAACACCGAATTCGGTGGGCACGGGCTCGGTCGAACGATGCACGAGGACCCGCACGTGTCCAACCAGGGGCGCGCCGGCCGGGGCCTGGTGCTGCGCCCCGGACTGACCCTCGCGCTCGAGCCCTGGTTCGCCCGCGGAACCGACAAGATCGTCTACGACCCCGACGGGTGGACCATCCGATCGGCCGACGGCTCGCGGACCGCCCACAGCGAACACACGATCGCGATCACCGACGGCGATCCACTCGTACTGACGCGCCGCCCGGTCTGAGCCCGGTCGGCGACCGCCTCGGCCTCCCGATCGCCAGCCTCGGATGAGGTGCTTTTGATGGGTTATCGATCTTGATTGAGGTGCCAGTCACAGCAAGACTGGCTGCATGAGCATGAGCAATTCCCCACCGAGGTGGCACAGACGCTCGCGGATCCGTAGGTCCGACGAGACAAGCCCCGTCTCCGCCTAGTTCACCGGCCGCTGCGACCTCCGGTGCCGGCGATACCACGCAGCCCGTCGCGCCGGGCGTCCCGGCCCGAATCCTCTTGCGACCCGGGTACAGACAGTCCGAGCGCGACAGGTATTCGACTCGACACCAACCCTTTTCAAGTCATCCTCAGTCAGTCGCCCTGCCGTCCTCACGGTGGGCGGCGAACCAGTCCCGATATGGAGCCGACATGGACATGTTGCTCGCCGGTGAGTGGCGTGGCGCCGCTGACCGCACCACCGACCTCATCCGGTCCCCGTTCGACGGCCGCGTGATCGAATCGGTTCCGGTGGCCACCGCCGCCGATGCCGCCTTCGCCCTGGACCGGGCCGAGCTCGGTGCCCGAATCCAGCGAGCCACTCCCGCTCACGAGCGGGTGGCGATCTTGATGCGAGCCGCGGATCTGGCCGACGAACGCGCGGAGGACCTCGCGCAGACCATCAGCGCCGAGACCGGGAAGCCGATCAGTGAGGCGCGCGGAGAGGCCGGCCGGTCGGGCAGCATCATCCGGCTGGCCGCGTTCGAGGGCAGCCAGCTGTACGGCTCGACGCTGCCGCTGGACGCCAACCCCGGAACCGGGCTCGAGAAGGTCGGGTTCACGCTGCGCCAGCCCTGCGGGATCGTCGTGGCGATCACGCCGTTCAACTACCCGGCACTGTTAGTGCTGCACAAGATCGCGCCCGCGCTGGCCGCGGGTAATGCGGTGGTACTCAAGCCTGCCCGCACCACCCCGCTGACCGCGCTGAAGCTGGCCGAGTGCTTCGTCGACGCCGGCCTGGCCCCCGAGGCCTTGTCGGTGCTGACCGGCCCGGGCTCCGTGCTCGGCGACGTCCTGGTCACCGACCCACGGGTGCGGAAGGTGTCGTTCACCGGCTCCACCCAGACCGGAACGCGGCTGGCGTCCATCGCCGGTATCAAGAAGCTGTCACTGGAGTTGGGTGCCTCCTGCCCGGTCATCGTCCTCCCCGACGCCGACATCGAACTCGCCGCATCCGCGGTGGCGGCCGGCGGCTACATCAACGCCGGTCAGGTCTGCATCAGCGTGCAGCGGGTCATCGTGGATCAGTCCGTCGAGGCGGACTTCCTCGACGCCCTGGTCCCCAAGGTCGAGAGCATCGTCGTCGGCGACCCCTCCCACACCGACACCAGGCTGGGCTCGCTGATCTCCGAAGCCGAAGCCACCCGAGTACATTCGGCGATCGCCGAAGCCGCGCTGGCCGGCGCAAAGATCCTCACCGGCGGTGACCGGGACGGCGCCGTCGTCACCCCGACCGTCGTCGCCGGCGTCGACCCGACCTCCCCATTCAGCCGCGACGAACTGTTCGGCCCTGCAGTCGCGGTCTCGTCCGCCGCCGACCTCGAGTCGGCGATCGCCCTCGCCAACGACAGCGACTACGGCCTCGGCGCCGGACTGTTCACCGCCGACGTCAGCGCCACCACGCGGGCGATGCGGCAGATCGACGCCGGCAACATCCACATCAACTGGACCCCGCTCTGGCGCGCCGACCTCATGCCGTACGGCGGCCTCAAGGGCAGCGGCATCGGCAAGGAAGGCGTCCGCTCGGCGGTCGAGGAAATGACCGAGGAGAAGACCGTCGTCCTGCACGGCCGCCCCTGTTAACCGACTCCCCCTCAGACACTTTGGTGGCACTCACATAAAACGACGACATGACACCACTGAGCACCCACAAGACC
>NZ_JBHUSF010000546.1:0-3065 GCF_042673295.1 Rhodococcus sp. NPDC057014 | reverse complement strand
CGATTCACGACAACGTCAAGCAGCAGATTGTTCAGAACACCGAACGCGATACCCGAATTGTGTTCCGCGAGTTCCACAACTCCGCCCGCGTCGCCCGCAACTCGGTCTCCGAAGAAATCGCCACTCTCTCACGCCGACCGGATGCGACATTCGACGACATCGCCCATCTGGCCAGCGGCGCCCGCGGCCGCGAGCAGGTGTACGGCAACGGTGACGTCGAAGGCGGTCTCTGGTGGGCAAGCCAGGCCCAGGGCCTGATTCACGACATCGGCAGCTGCGAGGAGGTAGTCGACTCGATCCTCACAGACGCACAACACATCATCACCCGAACATTGCGCGACCAACTGGCCGGCTGAACAGGTCTTCTCACGCGACACCTGACCAGGCAGCGCGGCGGCGATCCAGTCCGGTCGACATGGGTACCGACCGCGTTGTCCGGTTTTCGCGGATGAGCCCGCAGCGCGCCGGCCACATATGTGGTCACTTCGCGAACAGATCCGGCACCCGGACGCGGTGATGGGCTCACCAGCGCCGCGGAGCGTTGTCTCATCCAGGGCACGACGACGTGACCTCGTCGTCACCAGGGCGAGCTGACACCCCGAAGACGCGCGCGGTCCGCCCGATAAGCTGGGCCGGGTAACCGCGTGACGGAGAGGATCGGCATTCGTGACCACGATGCACGACGTTGCCCGAGCGGCAGGCGTGTCCCAGGCGGCGGTCTCGTATGCGTACAACCAGCCTCACAAGCTGTCCGCGGCACGGCGCGCCCACATCTTCCAGGTGGCCGCGGAGCTCGGCTACGCCGGCCCCAACCCCGCGGGACGCAATCTGCGCACCGGGCAGGTCGGTGCGCTGGGGCTGATGATCACCGACTCGTTGCGCTACGCGTTCGACGATCCGGCCACCTCACAGTTGCTGAAGGGCATCTCGGAGGTCGGTGAACTCGCCGAGGTCGCGCTGACGCTGCTGCCCTGCCCACTCGAGTCGACCCGGGTGGCGGAGGGTTCCGGGGTGCTGGTGCGCGGCGCGGTGGACGGCTTCCTCGCGTACGCGATGCCGGAGGGCCACCCCGGTATGCAGACGGCGATGAGCCGCCGGCTGCCGATCGTCGTGATCGACGGTCCGAATCCCGGCGGGCTGCCCCGGGTCGGAATCCGGGATCGTGAGGCCGCCAAGGAGATCGCGGAGCATGTGCTCTCCCTCGGGCACCGCCGTGTCGGGTTTCTCGTCGACCGGCTCGTGCCCGACGGCAAGGGCGGGCACGTCGACGCCGCCCGCACCCGGGCAGCCCGCGACCACGTGATGAAGGAACGCCTCGCCGGCTACACGTCCGCGTGCCGCAAATTCAAGGTGCCGTGGTCGTCTGCCGTGGTCGTCGAAGCAGGCGGGTTCGACTACGAGTTGTCCCGCACCGCCGTCGAGACTCTGCTCGATGCCGGACCCGTGACCGCGGTCGTCGCGGCCTCCGACCTGTTGGCCCTCGCCGCGATCGATGTCGCCCAGGAACGCGGCCTCCGAGTGCCGGAGGATCTGTCGGTGGTCGGTTTCGACGACATTCCCGCGGCGCGCGCCGCCGGACTCACGACGGTTCGGCAACCCCTCGTCGGCAAGGGCCGCGAGGCAGCGCAACTGCTGCTCGACATCATCGGCGGCGGCGCGGGACGGGAAATCACACTCCCCACCGAACTCGTCGTCCGCGAGAGCGCCGGTCCCTCGCCCGCCGATCGGTGAGTTACCCTGCTGCGCCGCGCAGTTCGGGATTGCCGTCGACGATGGAGTAGAGCGCCTCGGTGATCGCCTTGACCCGGGCCAGGCGGGTCAGTTCCCGCGGCACCACCAGCCAGTAGGTGCGGTGGGCGATGAAGTCGCCGGTGAGGATCGGCACGAGGTCCTCGTCGAGCGCCCCGATGTAACTCGGCAGTGGCGCGATCCCCACGCCGTGCTTCACCGCCTGGTAGTGACCGGCGATGTTGTTGGTCTGGATCTGCGCCTGGAAATCCGGAATCAGCGCGTCGAGGATGCGCAGCGGTTCGACGTCGAGGAACGCGTCCACGTACCAGATCAACGTGTGATGCCGCAGATCCTCGAGGGCCGTGATGGGGTCGTGCTCGCTCAGGTAGTGCCGTGACGCATACAGGCGGAGGTCGTACTCCGCCAGTTTGCGGACCACCACGGACCGAGGCGACGGTCGTTCGAGGGTGACGGCGATGTCGAAGTCGCGCCCGGTCAGCAGGTCGTGGGTGGTCGACGTGACGAGTTCGGTGAACAGATCGGGGTGCTCGGACCGCACCGCCGCGAGACCCGGCACCAGCACGAACGACCCGAAACCGTCGGGCGTGATGATCCGGACGGTGCCGGTCAGCCCGCCCCGCGACGACGTCTCGTCGAGAGCGGCGAGGACCGCGGTCTCCACCGCTTCGGCGTGGGGAACCAGCCGCCTGCCCGCTTCGGTGAGCTGCCATCCCGACACCCCGCGGTCGAAAAGCCGGGTGCCCGTGTCCTTCTCGAGTCGGGTGATTCTCCGCGAGACGGTCGTGTGATCGACACCGAGTCGCTTCGCCGCGTCGGCGAGGCGGCCGGTTCTCGACAACTCCAGGAGGTAACGCATGTTGTCTGCGGTAAACATCGCCCTCACCCTCGTGCAAATCTGCAGTCCGAAGTGCCATTTTACTCGTTGACGCAGGCATTGTTGCCCAGCAGACTCGTGGTCACCCCACCTTTCCAGGAGTACATCCCATGGCCGTCATCTCCCATTGGCTCAACAACAAGACCTTCCCCGGCACCAGCGGGAACACCGCCCCCGTCACCAACCCGGCCACCGGCGCCGTCACCGGTCAGGTCGCCCTCGCCAGCGTCGAGGACGCCCGCGCCGTCATCGACTCGGCCGCCGCGGCGTTCCCCGCCTGGCGCGATACCTCCCTCGCCAAGCGGACGCAGATCATTTTCACGTTCCGCGAACTCCTCAACGAGCGCAAGGGTGAACTCGCCGAGATCATCACCTCCGAACACGGCAAGGTCGTCTCCGACGCCCTCGGCGAAGTGTCCCGCGGCCAGGAAGTCGTCGA
>NZ_JBHUSF010000545.1:0-3097 GCF_042673295.1 Rhodococcus sp. NPDC057014 | reverse complement strand
ACGCACAGGCGACCAGCCGAATGAAACGAGGCCGCTGGTCGGGGTTCCTCCCCGGGTAACGAGGAGTACCCGCCACGGGCATCCGAACCTGGACGACGGGTGGCCGCGGTGTCCAGCGGTGAAATGCCCATCGCTCGCCCCGACACACTCGGACCACCGTCGATACCGCCCTTACACGGCAGGCAGACGCAGGTGGTCGCGCAGAGTCTCGGTCGTGTACTCGGTTCGATAGACCCCGCGTTCCTGCAATTCCGGTACGAGTCTGTCGACGAGGTCGTCGATCGAATCCTGCAGGTGGTACGGATTGATGTTGAATCCGTCCACGACGCGATGTCGCACCCAGTACGCCCAGCGATCCGCGATCTCGCCGGCGGTCCCGGCCAGGTAGCGCGAGTTCGGGGCCACTTCGAGGACGAGCTGTCGGATCGACAGGTCTTTCTCCGCGGCCAGCGCACGCCAGTGGGTTATCTGATCGAGCTTGCCGGTGCGGTCCGCGATCGCCAACGTCCCGCGCGACGGATCGAGTTCTCCGTCGATCGGGTCGATGTCCGGCAACGGGCCGTCGGGGTCGTATGCCGAAAGATCCTGCCCCCAATAGTGTTCGAGGAATGCAATCGCCCGGTGCGGGTTGTAGGCGTTCTCGCGGAGCCACCGAGCCTTCTCCTCGGCATCCTCGGGCGTGTCTCCGATGATCACGGTGACACCGGGAAGGATTCGGAGCGAATCCGTGGACCGGCCGTGAGCGGACAGTCGCGCCCGGAGGTCGCGTGCGTAGGCAACGGCCGCGTCGAACTCGTTGTTCGCCGAGAACACGACGTCGGCATGGCGGGCCGCCAGGTCACGGCCGCCGACGGAATCGCCGGCCTGGAACAACACGGGCCGCCCCTGTCTGCTCGACGGAACGGTGGAGACCGCAGTGGCGTGCAGAAGGTCACTGTTCCGTGCGATGCCCGCAGATCGGTCGGCCGGCAGCCAACTGTCCTGGTGGGCATCCGTGGCGACATCGGCGAGCGACCACGCGTCCCAGTATTCCTTGGCCAATTCGACGAGTTCGGTGGCCCGCTCGTAGCGGCGTTCGTGCGGCAGCCATCCACCGCGCCGGAAGTTCTCGCCGGTCCACGCGTTGTCGGTGGTGACGATGTTCCATCCCGCCCGTCCGTCGGACAGGACATCCAAGCTTCCCAGCCGCCGCACAAGGTCGACCGGCAGACTGTACGTGGTGTTCTGCGTGGCGACGAGACCGATCCGGCTGGTCACCCCGGCAAGCGCCGACAGTTGAGTGATGGCGTCGGGACGGCCCGCAATGTCAGTGGCCAATGCCGCACCGCGGTTCTCCCGCACACGCTGGCCGTCGCCGAGGAAGAACGCATCGAACAAGCCCCGTTCCAAGGTTTGAGCAACCCGCAGGAAGGTTTCCGGGGATACCTGGTCGGGGGCCTTGGAATCTTCCCACACCGTCTGCGGGCCGATTCCCGGGTAGAAAACACCGAGGTGGACCTGCGCGTCGGCATCATACGGTGCTCCGGTGTCCGGAGTGGACATGGCAAACTCCTGCCTGGTCGTGGCTAGCTGATGGTCGATGCGAAGCGGCTGAGCGGCCGACGTAGTCCGAGCGTCTCCCGCAACGTCGAGCCCGGTTTCGGAATCCGATGCAGTGACAACTCCTGCAATATGGGAAGGACCTCGTCGACCAGAACGGCGAGATCAGTGGTGACGACGGCGGGATGGATCCGGACACCGTCCACCGTGTCCGCCAGGGACCGCACCAGGTCGACGAAGTCTCGTGCCGAACCCGCGAATCGAAGGCGTCCCCGGTCCGGCCACAGCGCATACCCATCGAGGCGGGCAAGGCGCGACTGCGCGGACTCGGTCTTCGTATCGAGAATCACCTCGACATCGGCGAAGGTCACGGCCCGCTGTCCCGCCGCCGACGTCCCGATGTCGGTCACATCCCGACCGGACAGCAGCACAATGTCGAGAAGATCCGGCACCCCCAGCTCCGCAGCTCCCACGACGACTATCTGCCCCTGCGGTGAACGGGGTGTGATGAGCGGTCCGACGACGCTGAAGAACTCGCCCTCGAACCTGACGTGGTGCACCTTGTCGGGATCGAGGTAGCGACCCGTCGCGGCATCGCGGATCACGGCATCGTCCTCCCACGAATCCCAGAGCTGCCGGGCGAGCTCGATGACGTCTCGAACCTCGCGCCGTACGGCCTCGGGGGCACGTGGCTCGAATCCGACTGCACCATTGACGTCCGCGGAGTTGTCCGAGCCGACCACCCATGCCGCGCGACCCCGACTGCCGTGATCGAGGCTGGCCAGCTGCGTCGCGAGATGGAACGGTTCGGTGGTGAGGACGTGCACCGTCGGCGCCACCCCGATAGTGGCCGTCGTCGTCGCCACGAACGACGCACGCGTCCCAGCATCCAACCGTCCCACGGGGTATGCGCCCTCCCCCGGCACCACTCGGTCGTCGATGGTGACCAGCGCGAAACCGGCAGCCTCGGCTGTGTCCACAACCGACCGGAGAACCCGGGGACAGACCACATCGGCAGGCGGGCGCCCCCACACACGCCACGCGGCGGGATGACCTCCCGCGCCATCTACCTCGACTGCCAGGTGTAGCGGTTTGGGCGCTCGAACCACGACGAAAGTCCTTTCGAAGGAGTGCGGACGCGCACCGGAGAACCAGGGTCCACGGACTCCTTGCGCGCTTGCGGAATCAGTTGTCGATTCCGCCGGGTCGTCACCTGGAGCACCCCGCCGCGCGGGAGGGTTGCCGACCAGCAAGCCAGGGCTTGATGCTGGTACTCATGACCGTCGACATGAATGTATCACGATACGTAAGGCCGAAAAGCGCACCGTCACAACATGCTCAACGCTTCCCATAGCCCACGACGGGGGCCACGCGAAGCTTTACGATCTCGGTGATTGAAATTCACCTGACGGCACACCATTCGCGGACGGAACGACCGTCGGCGCGACGACGCGGCATCGGCCCCTTAGAGCGTGTCTCATGTGGATGAAGTGACGTGTGGGACATAATGTGACGCGTGGTAGATGAGTTGTCACTGAGGCTGGTTCCGGATGCGTTG
>NZ_JBHUSF010000544.1:0-3153 GCF_042673295.1 Rhodococcus sp. NPDC057014 | reverse complement strand
GCCAGGATCTGCTCCAATGCGTACCGGTGCTCGGCGCTGGCGTCGACGAGCGGCGCCCGCACCGAACCGGCGTCGAGGCCGGTGAACGTCACGCCCGCCTTCACCAGCGCGACCGCGTATCCGGGAGTGGTGTCGCGGAGCCGGACCAGCGGATGGAAGAACTCGCGGTTGAGTGAGTCGACCAGTTCGGTGTCGTCGTCCTCGAGCGCCCGGTAGTAGGCGAGCGACACGTCCGGGGCGAAGGCGAACGTCGCCGACGAGTAGAGGGTGACGCCGATGCTCCGGTAGGCCTGCTGCGAGACCTCGGCCGTCGGGAGGCCGTTGAAGAATTGAAACTCTTTGTCGCCGAGCGCATCCCGCAGCGTGCGCACGATTCGCGACGTCAGGTCGAGGTCGCCGACGCCGTCCTTGAACCCGACGACCTTCGGCAGTCGCGCGACCTCGAGAGCGCTCTGCTCGGTGAATTGGCCGTTCGCGCGGTGGTACACGATGACCGGGAGGTCGCTCGACTCCGATACCTGCCGCACGTACTCCACGAGGCCGTTGGCAGGCGCTCCGACGAGATAGGGCGGCAGGAGCAGGATGCCGTCGGCGCCCGCGTCCGCGGCGGCGGCCACGAACTCTTTCGCGACGGGCAGCGGCCCTCCGGCGCCGGCGAAGACGGGGACCCGGCCGCCGGTGACCGCGACCACCGTTTCCACGACGGTCCGGAACTCGGCCGCGGACAGTGCGTGGAATTCGCCGGTGCCGCACGCCGCGAACACTCCGCCCGGTCCGGCTGCGACACCGGATTCGATGTGCTGTGCCAGTGCGGGCAGATCGACGTCGCCGTTGCCGTCGAACGGGGTGACAGGAAAGAAGAGAACTCCGTCGAGCATGGTTACTCCTTGATAAAGGTGGTCGGGTGTCGGTCGGAGAACCGGGTCGCCGCTAGTCGACGAGACGGTCACCGGTGACGGTGGAAAACAGATGCGTGCGCTCGGCCGCGTACGACAGCGTGATCACCTCTCCGCGCTTCGGCGGGATGCGGCCGTCGGCGCGAACGACGATGGGCTGCCTGCGACCGTGAATGTCCGCCTGGCCGTAGACGTATGCGTCGGCGCCGAGTTCCTCGACGACGTCGATGGTGACGTCGAGCCCGCTGCCCGTGGTGATCGCGAGATCCTCGGGACGCACACCGAGCGTGACCGAGTGCTCCCCGATCCCGGCGATCGCGGCACGCGGAACGGGGACCACGGAGCCGCCGAAGCTGACACCGCCGTCGACGAGGGGAAGTTCGAGCAGGTTCATCGCGGGCGAGCCGATGAACCCGGCGACGAACACGTTGTTCGGGTGCTCGTACATGCGGCGGGGAGTGTCGCACTGCTGGAGAACGCCGTCTTTCAGGACGGCGACGCGGTCACCCATCGTCATGGCCTCGACCTGATCGTGCGTCACGTAGACGGTGGTGGTGGCGAGCCGGCGCTGCAGCGCCGAGATCTGCGCGCGGGTCTGCACGCGGAGCTTGGCGTCGAGGTTGGACAGCGGCTCGTCCATCAGGAACACCTGCGGTTTGCGAACGATGGCGCGCCCCATGGCCACTCGCTGCCGCTGGCCACCGGAGAGGGCCTTGGGCTTGCGGTCGAGGAACTTGGTGAGGTCGAGGATCCTGGCGGCGTCCTGCACGCGCCGCGTGATCTCCGCCTTGTCCTCGCCGGCGATCCGGAGGCCGAAGCCCATGTTCTCCCCCACCGTCATGTGGGGGTAGAGGGCGTAGTTCTGGAAGACCATGGCGATGTCACGGTCCTTCGGCTGGAACTCGGTGACGTCGTTGCCGCCGATCGCGATCGTGCCCTTGTCCACGTCTTCGAGTCCGGCGAGCATGCGCAGGGACGTCGACTTTCCGCAGCCGGACGGTCCGACGAGGACGAGGAATTCGCCGTCGTCGATGTGGAGGTCCAGGTGGTCGACCGCGGCCTTGTCTCCGCCGGGGAACAACTTGGTGACGCCGTGGAATGCGACTGTTGCCATGATGGTGGGAGGTCCCTTCACCGGCAGGAACGTGCCGGACGATCCGAGTGGGAGTGTGAAGCAGACGGCCGATTCCCATATTTTGTTCACATACGTGAATCTGCGCCAAGTTAGTGACTTCGTTTCGAAGTATGTACTACCGTGATGTGCATTACAAGACTCACCCCAGAGAGGTACGAGAAGACATGACCGACACCGCCTCGCGTCTGCTGATCACCGGCGCCGCAGGAAACATGGGCAAGATGCTGCGGCCGTTGCTCCGCAAGCCCGGCCGCACCCTCCGCCTGTTCGACATCGCCGACATCACCGACATCGACCCCGAACACGAGGAGTACGTACAGGGTTCGGTCACCGACCGCGCCGCCGTCGCCGCCGCGGTCGACGGCGTCGACGCCGTGCTCCACCTGGGCGGACTCAGCACCGAGGACTCGTGGGAGAACATTCTGTCCGTCAACGTCGACGGCACCCAGGCGGTGTTCGAGGCCGCCGTCGCACACGGCGTGACGCGCGTGATCGCAGCGTCGAGCAACCACGCCGTGGGCTTCTGGACGCACGCGGAGGCCGGTGGTGACCCGCTGCCCGGCGACGTTCCGCCGCGCCCGGACGGGTTCTACGGCTGGAGCAAGGCAGCGGTCGAGGCACTGGGCCGGCTGTACCACGACCGTTTCGGCATCGACGTCGTCAACCTGCGCATCGGCTCGAGCTTCGACCGCCCGCCCAACTACCGCGGGCTCGCGTCCTGGGTGTCCCCGGCCGACACCGCCCGCCTGATCGAGGCCGCACTGTCCGACTCCGCCAAGGGATTTCACACAGTGTGGGGCATCTCGCGGAACACGCGCAGCTGGTGGTCCGCAGCGGAGGGCGCCGCCATCGGGTACGAACCCCGGGACGACGCGGAGGTGTTCGCGGACGAGTTCCTCGCCGACCACGAGTGGTCCTTCGACGACCCGATCCTCCAGCGGGTCGGCGGAGCGTTCTGCGACCACCCGCTCGGGCAGCGGATGCGGTGACATCCCGAGGTGGGGGCCGGGGGCGCCCCCCTCGGCCGCGGCGGACCCTGTAGAGGCGGGTGATTCGCCCCAAACCCTCGAGTTGAGGCGCGGTGTGCAACCCCAGGTGTTTTAGGTTGATCTCGGTCGCACC
>NZ_JBHUSF010000543.1:0-3175 GCF_042673295.1 Rhodococcus sp. NPDC057014 | reverse complement strand
TTTGCCGCCGGCACCCGCACGTCCTCGAAGATCACCTGCCGGGTCGGTTGGGCGTTCCAGCCCATCTTCACCTCGTTCGGCCCGAACGACAGCCCCGCCGCACCCTTGGGGACGATGAACGCCGAAATGCCGCGCGGGCCGGTGTCGCCGGTGCGGGCCATCACCACGTACACCTCCGAGGTCCCGGCCCCGGAGATGAACTGCTTGACCCCGTTGAGGACGTAGTCGTCGCCGTCGCGGACCGCCTTCGTGCTCAACGCCGCCGCATCCGAGCCGGCGCCGGGCTCGGTCAGGCAGTAACTGCCCAGCTGATCCATCGCGCACAGCCCCGGCACCCAGGCGTGGCGTTGCTCCTCGGTGCCGAACCGGTCGATCATCCAGGTGACCATGTTGTGGATGGAAATGTAGGCGGCGATCGACGGGCAGCCCTTCGCCAGCTGCTCGAAGATGCGGGCCGCATCGACCCGGGTCAGCTCGGAGCCGCCCACGTCCTCGCGGACGTAGATCCCGCCCATCCCCAGCGAGGCCGCCTTCCGCAGCACATCGACCGGGAAATGCTTGGCCTGATCCCATTCCACCGCATGCGGCGCCAGATGCTCGGCCGCGAAATCACGGGCCGTGTCACTGATCGCCCGCTCGTCATCGGTCAAGGTGAACATACAAATCGACCCTTTCAGGTTCGGGTAGTTGGAAGTACTATAGTTGGATATCCATGTAAATTGCCAGTGGGATGTGACCCGAAAGTGGTCGTTCATTGGATGCCCGAGTACGAACCACGAGGAGGCTACCGGTGGCCACTACGCAACCACCCCACCCGGCGCCCGGTGCCGATTCCGTCGCGCCGGCCACGGCGCTGATCGCCGCCGTCCTGCAGACGCAGAAGCTGATCACCCATCACCTCAACTCCACGTTGCGCCCACTCGGCCTGTCCTTCGCCCGGTACGAGGTCCTGGCGATGATGGTCGCCGCGAACGGCCCGCTGCCCATGGTGCGCATCGTCCGTGCCCTGGACCGGCACCCGACCACCATCGGAACGCTCGTCGACGGCCTCGAAGAGGCAGGGCTGTGCGTGCGGACGATCAATCGCTCCGATCGTCGCTCGACCCTCGTCACGGTCACCGAGAGGGGCCTCGAGGTGGGGGCCTCGGCGAGCCGAGCCCTCGACGGCGTCGCTCTCGCGGACCCGCAGGACATGCACCGTCTCCACGAGGGTCTGCAACAGTTACTCACCGCAACCCGGCGGGCATCGACCGCGGCCGCCGAAATGTCGGAGGGTCGGCCGTGATCGACGTACGCAACATTCGCTCGGATGATCTGCGGTACCTGCTCGCCGTGGCGCGCACGGGTCGCCGCCAATCCGCGGCGATGGACCTGGGCGTCGATCACACCACCGTCTCGAGGCGCGTGCGCGCGCTCGAGAAGGTCCTCGGCGTCCGACTGCTGCAGCGCAGTGCCGACGGGTGGGAGTTGACCGATGTCGGCCGATCGATCGCGGAGAAGGCGCAACAGATCGACGAGGCCGTTCAGGAAGCGGCCGACGTGGTCCTCGGTATCAGTGAGAATCCACTCCGCGGAACGGTCCGGATCACCGCCCCGGACGGATTCGGCTCGTTGTTCGTCGCTCCGGCGCTGGCCAAGCTGAGAATGAATCATCCGCATCTCGTCGTCGAATTGGTCACCGATACACGGCAACTCAATCTCTATCAATCGGGGTTCGACCTGGCCGTCGCGGTGGGGACACCGATCACCAGTCGGCTGGTCTCCGAACGCGTGTGCCAGTACTCGCTCGGGTTGTACGGCAGCGAACAGTATTTCCGCGACCACGGTGAACCCGGCAGCATAGAAGAGCTGACGGCGCACCCGCTGGTCTTCTTCGTCGACTCCCTGCTGCAGGTCGGGGATCTCGACTTGAACCGTCATCTGCCCGGGGTTGCGGCAAAATTCATGTCCACCAACATCTTCGCTCACGTCGCGGCCACCCGGTCCGGCGGCGGCATCGGACTGCTGCCGGCGTTCATGGCCGACCAGCACGCCGATCTGCGCCGGATCCTGCCCGGCGCCGTCGACGTCCGCCTCGCCTTCTCCCTGGCCGCTCGCCGCGAAAGCCTGACCAATCCTGCGGTACAGGCTGTCCGGCAAGCGATCCAGGAAGAGGCGCTCAGTCGTCGAGACGAACTGGTCCCGACCCTGTAGTTCCGCCGGTCGGCGTCACGCCTGCGCGGGCACCTTGGTGTCGAGCGGATCGGCGGCGTCCACCGCGTCGAGCCAGTCGAGGATCTGTTCGGTGTGCTGCCCGAGCACCGGTGGTGCTGCATGCTCGGCGCGCACCAGCGAGTCGCCGCGTGCCGATTCCATCCGCAGGGACGGTCCGGGCAACTGCACGGGTCCCACCACCGGGTGCTCGACCTCGAGCAGCAGTCCCTGGCTGCGGGTCTGCTCCCACTCGTACACCTCGTCGATCGTCCGGATCGATCCCGCGGGAACACCCGCGGCCTCGAGCGCGGCGAGCACGTCGACCCGGGTACGGCCGGCGAAGTCGGCCTCGATGGCGGCGATCAGTGCATCCCGGGCCGCGACCCGGTCACGGTTGACCGCGAACCGCGGATCGTCGGCCGACAGACCGGCGACCGGGGCGAATTTCGCCCAGATCGCCTCGCTGCCGACCGCGACCTGCACGTAGCCGTCCGCGCAGCGGAAACTGCCGTACGGGGCGATCTGCGGATGGTGATTGCCGGACCGCTGCGCGACCTGACCGCCGACGGTCCACTTCGTGCCCTGGAAGGTGTGCGCGCTGACGGCCGCGGCCAACAGCGACGTCCGGACCACCATGCCCTTGCCGGTCTTCTCCCGGGCCGCCAGCGCCGCCGACACTCCGGCAGTTCCGTGGACACCGGCGAGCACGTCCGCCATCGGCACACCGATGCGCGTCGGTTCCCCGTGGGGATCACCGGTGACCGACATGAGTCCGGCCTCGCCCTGGGCGATCTGGTCGTAGCCCGCGCGGGATCCTTCCGGGCCGTCGTGCCCGAACCCGGTGATCGACAACGTGATCAGCCGTGAGTTGAGTTCTTCGAGCACCTCCGGCGGAAATCCGAGGCGGTCGAACGCGCCGGGCCGGAGGTTCTCGATCAGCACGTCCGCCTGCCGGATGAGGCGACGCAGCGCGTCCTTGCCG
>NZ_JBHUSF010000542.1:0-3198 GCF_042673295.1 Rhodococcus sp. NPDC057014 | reverse complement strand
CCGAAGGCGCCTTACGGCAGAGGTCCGCCCGCGGCGATCGCCGACAGGGTGGCGAACTCGTCGGCCTTCAGCGAGGCGCCGCCCACGAGGGCGCCGTCCACATCCGTCTGTCCGACGATCTCGCCGACGTTCTTCGCGTTGACGCTGCCGCCGTACAGCACGCGGACACCGGACGCGACGTCCGGCGAGGCCAGCTCGCCGAGCGTGGCGCGGATCGCGGCGCAGACTTCCTGCGCGTCCGCGGCACTGGCCACCCGGCCGGTGCCGATGGCCCACACCGGCTCGTACGCGATGACGACCTTGCCGATGTCCTCGGCGGACAGCCCGGCGAGCGAACCCCGCAGCTGCTCGACGTTGTAGGACACGTGGTCGCCGGCCTCGCGGATGTCGAGGCCCTCACCGATGCAGACGATCGGGGTGAGCCCGTTCTTCAGCGCGGCCTTGGTCTTGGCCAGCACGGTGTCGTTGTCCTCGCCGTGCAGGGTCCGGCGCTCCGAGTGCCCGACGACGACGAACGTGCAGCCCAGCTTGGCCAGCATGGAGCCGCTGATCTCGCCGGTGTACGCGCCCGAATCCTGGGCCGACACGTCCTGCGCACCGTAGGTGAGCAGGAGCTTGTCGCCCTCGACGAGGGTCTGCACGCTGCGGATGTCGGTGAACGGCGGGATCACCGTCACGTCGACCTTGTCGAAGTACTTCGCCGGGAGCGAGAAGGCGATCTTCTGAACCAGCGCGATGGCCTCGAGGTGGTTCAGATTCATCTTCCAGTTGCCGGCGATCAGCGGCTTCCGTGCCATGGGTCAGCCCTCCAGAACTGCGATGCCGGGGAGTTCCTTGCCCTCGAGGTACTCGAGGGAGGCGCCGCCACCGGTGGAGATGTGCGAGAACCCGTCCTCGGGCAGACCGAGCTGGCGCACCGCCGCGGCGGAGTCACCGCCACCGACGACGCTGTACGCGCCCTTGCCGGTGGCCTCGATGATCGCCTCGGCGACACCCTTGGTGCCCGCGGCGAACTTCTCGAACTCGAACACACCCATCGGGCCGTTCCAGAACACGGTCTTCGCGCTGGTCAGGATCGCCGCGAACCGGCGAACCGACTGCGGTCCGATGTCGAGTCCCATCCAGCCGTCCGGGATCTCGAGCACGGAGACGATCTTCGACTCGGCGTCGGCGGAGAACGAATCGGCGATGACCACGTCCTGCGGGATGTGGATGACGTCGGCGTACTGCTCGAGCAGCGCCTTGCACGTGTCGATCATCGACTCCTCGCACAGCGAGTTTCCGACCGAGACGCCCTGCGCCGCGAGGAACGTGTAGTACATGCCGCCGCCGATGACGAGGGTGTCGACCTTGGGGGCCAGCGCCTCGATCACCGCGAGCTTGTCCGACACCTTGGATCCACCGAGGACGACCGCGTACGGCCGCTCGGGCTCCTGGGTGAGCTTGCCGAGCACCTCGATCTCGGCGTCGACGAGCGTGCCCGCGTAGTGCGGGAGCAACTTCGCGACCTCGTACACCGACGCCTGCGCGCGGTGCACGACACCGAACCCGTCGGACACGAACGCACCGTCGTCGCCGACCAGTTCGACCAGGGCCTTGGCGAGCTTCGTCCGCTCGGCCTCGTCCTTGCTGGTCTCCCGCGGGTCGAAGCGGATGTTCTCCAGCAGGAGGACGTCGCCGTCGGTGAGCCCCTCCGCGCGGGCCAGCGCGTCCTGGCCGACGACGTCGCCGGCGAGCTGGACGTTGCGTCCCAGCACCTCGGCGAGCTTCACCGCCACCGGCGCGAGCGAGTACTGCGGGTCGGGCTCACCCTTGGGGCGACCCAGATGGGCGGTGACGATGACCTTGGCGCCCGCCTCCGCCAACGCCTTCAGCGTCGGTGCGGAAGCGAGGATGCGCCCGGGATCGGTGATCCGGTCGCCGTCGAGCGGAACGTTGAGGTCGGAGCGCACCAGCACGGCACGCCCCTCGACCCCAGCGTTCAGTAGATCGTCGAGAGTCTGAACTGCCACTGTTACCGGACCTTCGCTCAGAGAGACTTGGCGACGAGACCGATGAGGTCTGCCAGACGGTTGGAGTAACCCCACTCGTTGTCGTACCAGGACACGATCTTGGCCTGATCCTCGATGACCTTGGTGAGGCCGGAGTCGAAGATCGAGCTGTGCGGGTCGGTGACGATGTCGGACGACACGATGGGGGCGTCCGTGTACTTCAGGATGCCCTTGAGCGGGCCCTCGGCGGCAGCCTTCATCGCGGCGTTGATGTCCTCGACGCTGGCCGACTTCCGCAGGTTCGCGGTGAGGTCGGTGACCGAACCCGTGGGGATCGGGACGCGCAGCGCGTAGCCGTCCAGCTTGCCGAGCAGCTGCGGGAGGACCAGGCCGATGGCCTTGGCGGCACCGGTTCCGGTGGGAACCACGTTCAGTGCGGCGGCACGGGCGCGACGCAGGTCGCTGTGCGGGCCGTCCTGCAGGTTCTGGTCCTGGGTGTAGGCGTGCACCGTCGTCATGAGGCCCTTGACGATGCCGAACTCGTCGTCGAGCACCTTGGCGATGGGGCCGAGGCAGTTGGTGGTGCACGAGGCGTTGGAGATGATGTTCTGGCTGCCGTCGTACTTGTCGTCGTTGACGCCCATCACGATGGTGATGTCCTCGCCCTTGGCCGGGGCGGAGATGATGACCTTCTTGGCGCCGGCCTCGAGGTGGCCCTTCGCCTTGGCTGCGTCGGTGAAGATGCCGGTGGACTCGACGACGACGTCGACACCCAGGTCGCCCCAGGGAAGCGCCGCGGGGCCTTCCTTGATGGCGAGCGCCTTGATCTTCTGGCTTCCGACGACGATGGTGTCTTCACCTTCGAGCGAGACGTCGTGCGGGAGACGACCCAGGATGGAGTCGTACTTCAGGAGATGCGCCAGCGAAGCGTTGTCCGTGAGGTCGTTGACCGCCACAATCTCGATGTCGGTGGTTCCGAGCGCCTTCTGCGCATCCACCGCCCTGAAGAAGTTACGTCCGATACGGCCGAAACCGTTTACGCCTACCCGGACAGTCACAATCTGCTCCTTTGCGCATGATTCTGGTTGTGCAGCTCTGCTCCCGCGCCGCTACGACACCACCGGCGGGCGGTCGGCGCGGGGTTCATCGGTCGATGTGGTTCTTACCCTAGTGCGCGGGCGACGCCCGCGCGCGGTCACCTCCGGGC
>NZ_JBHUSF010000541.1:0-3206 GCF_042673295.1 Rhodococcus sp. NPDC057014 | reverse complement strand
GAGTCTGTGGACTCGTCAACCACGCACGGGCCCGGAGGGCCTAGGCCTGGACGGTCAGGCTCTGCAGGATCTCGCGAGCGAGCGCAGCGGTCTCGGACGGCGTCTTGCCGACCTTCACGCCGGCAGCCTCGAGGGCGTCCTTCTTGGCCTGCGCGGTGCCCGAGGAACCGGAGACGATGGCGCCGGCGTGGCCCATGGTCTTGCCCTCGGGGGCGGTGAAGCCCGCGACGTAGCCGACGACCGGCTTCGTGACGTTCGCCTTGATGTAATCGGCGGCACGCTCCTCGGCGTCGCCACCGATCTCACCGATCATCACGATGACCTTGGTCTCGGGGTCCTTCTCGAACGCCTCGATGGCGTCGATGTGGGTGGTCCCGATGACCGGGTCGCCGCCGATGCCGATGGCGGTGGAGAAGCCGAAGTCACGCAGTTCGAACATCATCTGGTAGGTCAGCGTGCCCGACTTGGACACGAGGCCGATCGGGCCGGTGCCCGCGATGTTGGCCGGGGTGATGCCGACCAGCGACTCGCCGGGGGTGATGATGCCGGGGCAGTTGGGTCCGATGATGCGGGTCTTGTTGCCCTTGGACACGTTGTACGCCCAGGCGTACGCCGAGTCCTGAACGGGGATGCCCTCGGTGATGACCACGAGCAGCGGGATCTCCGCGTCGATGGCCTCGACGATGGCGTCCTTCGCGAAGGCCGGGGGAACGAACGCGATGGAGACGTCCGCGCCGGTCTTCTCGATGGCCTCGGCGACGGTGCCGAAGACGGGCAGCTCGACGCCGCCGTCGTGGGTCACGGTGGTGCCGGCCTTGCGGGCGTTGACACCGCCGACGACCTGGGTGCCGGCCTTGAGCATCAGCGCGGTGTGCTTCGTGCCCTCGCCGCCGGTGATGCCCTGGACGATGACCTTGGAGTCCTTGGTCAGGAAGATAGCCATGTGATTTAAGTCCCTTTACTTTGCGGCGAAGGCCAGCTCGGCGGCCTTGTCGGCAGCCTCGTCCATGGTTCCGACGACCGTGACCAGCGGGTGGGCGGCCTCGGCGAGGATACGACGACCCTCTTCGACGTTGTTGCCGTCCAGGCGGACGACCAGCGGCTTGTTGGCCTCGTCACCCAGCGTCTTCAGGGCGCCGACGATGCCGTTGGCGACCGCGTCACACGCGGTGATGCCACCGAAAACGTTCACGAACACGCTCTTGACCTGCGCGTCGTTCAGGATGACGTCCAGGCCGTTCGCCATGACCTCTGCGGAGGCGCCGCCACCGATGTCGAGGAAGTTGGCGGGCTTCACGCCACCGTGCTTCTCACCTGCGTAGGCGACGACGTCCAGGGTCGACATGACCAGACCGGCGCCGTTACCGATGATGCCGACCTCACCGTCGAGCTTGACGTAGTTGAGGTCGTTTTCCTTGGCCTTGAGCTCGAGCGGGTCGGTGGCGTCCTTGTCCTCGAACGCCTCGTGGCCGGGCTGACGGAACGCGGCGTTCTCGTCCAGCGTGACCTTGCCGTCGAGCGCGAGGATCTGGTCGTCCGGGGTGCGGACGAGCGGGTTGACCTCGACGAGGAGAGCGTCTTCCTTGATGAAGACCTCCCACAGCTTCTGGATCGTCACGGCCGCTGCGTCGAGCACCTCGGCGGGCAGCTTTCCTGCCTCGGCGATGCTGCGCGCGAACGCGAGGTCGACGCCCTTGACGGCGTCGACGGGGATCTTCGCGAGTGCGTCGGGGTTCTCCTCGGCGGTGACCTCGATCTCGACGCCACCCTCGACCGAGCACATGGCCAGGTAGGTGCGGTTGGTGCGGTCGAGCAGGAAGGAGATGTAGTACTCCTCGGCGATGTCACTCGCCTCTGCGACCAGCAGCTTCTTGACGATATGACCCTTGATGTCGAGGCCCAGGATCGCCTCGGCGTTGGCCTGCGCTGCGTCGACGTCGGCGGAGTACTTGACGCCACCCGCCTTGCCGCGGCCGCCGACCTTGACCTGCGCCTTGACCATCACGGGCTTGCCGATTTCTTCGGCAATCTCGCGTGCGCCGGCCACCGTGTCGGTAACACGCCCAGCCGAAGTCGGCACCTCGTGCTTGGCGAAGAGTTCCTTCGCCTGGTATTCGAAGAGATCCATCTGCTCACCGTCTCGTCTGCGTTGACACCCGCTCGAGGGGTAGGAGCGGGTCTGTTTTGGACTTTAACCAGTTGCCGGGCCCGGTCTGCGCCCGCGTGTCTGCTATGTGGTCCACATCACGCGATATCACGCACTGAGGCGGGCCTCACCGCTGCAAACGGGACGGACCTCACCGATTTCTGCGGCGTGCAGTGAGGGCCGCGGCAGCCGCAATCAACACTATGCCCACCGCCCCCGGGACGACACCGGCCCCCATTTCGGGGTCGGTGACCCGGGCGACGGTCAGCGGCCACGACACGAGGTAAACCCCCACGGCAACGGCCGAACCGAGCAGCAACGCGACCGCCCTGGCGGGCCGGGCACGTGAGGCAACTATCACTGCGAGAACGACCGCGACACCGAGCAGCACGCGCCCCCACACGTCGAGGTTCCACGGGACCTCCGCGAACGACGCGGGCGCGTACTCGTCGCCGCGGGCATCGGTCCCGTGGAAGAGCGGCAGTCCGAGTCCGGCGAACGCGGCGACGGCACCGAGTCCGCCGACCGCGAGGACCGCGATCGAGGTGGACGGCTCCTCGGAGGTGTCGATCTCCTCGCGTTCCGCCGAGCCGGCGAACCACGTCAGCACGCCGGTGACGCCCGCGGTGACGGCCGCGCACCACAACAGCACGGCGCCGATTCCCGCGCCGATTCCCGGCACGTCGGTGGCGAGCACCACGGACTGCGACACGGCGGCGACGGAGTACGGGATCGTCACCCACAGCACCCCGACCGCGGGCCGAACGGCGGACGCGAACTCCGACAGCAGCAGCCAGACGCACCCGACGGCGAGGACGAGGGCCGCGACGAGCACGACCCGGGTGGCGTAGACGTCGGGGCGTGCGGTGTCGCCGGGGATGTCGAGGACGGGGAGCAGCGCCCCGGTGGCGGCCAGTAGGGCGGTGACGATTCCGGTGGCCCCGGCGGCGACGTGCCATCGCGCGATCCGGGCGCGCGCCGCGGCGGCCTCGGCTCGTAGCGCCGCCTTGGCGACGCCCTTCGCGGACGGGGTGACCGCCCCCGGCTTGGCCGGGCCGCC
>NZ_JBHUSF010000540.1:0-3207 GCF_042673295.1 Rhodococcus sp. NPDC057014 | reverse complement strand
CGTCACGACGCCGGCGGGTGCCGTTGCTTGCACAGCCGCCGACGTGAAACCCGGTCGGCCGCCGACCGGTGAAAACGGGGTGCGCCTATCCTGGATAATCGGTGTCGAGCCCTGTTCTCCGCAGAACAGTCCGCTCGTCCGAGACACCGTGTCCCGACAGTCGCAGAGAGGACCTCTCATGCTCGCCCGCACCGACCTTCGTGGTCGTACCCCTTCCACGGCCGAACTTCGCGCCGCACTTCCTCGAGGTGGAGTGGATGTGGACGCGGTCCTGCATCAGGTTCGCCCCGTCGTCGAGGCGGTCCGTGAACGCGGCGCCGACGCCGCCCTCGAATACAGTGAGAAGTTCGACGGCGTCCGCCCCGCGCAGGTGCGGGTGCCCCAGGCCGAACTGGACCGCGCCCTCCACGAACTCGACCCCGCAGTCCGCGCCGCCCTCGAGGTCGCGATCGAACGCACCCGAAAGGTCCACGCCGACCAGCGCCGCACCGACACCACCACCGAGGTCGTCCCGGGCGGCACCGTCACCGAACGCTGGGTGCCCGTCGACCGCGTCGGGCTGTACGTCCCGGGCGGCAACGCCGTCTACCCGTCCAGCGTCGTGATGAACGTGGTGCCCGCGCAGGCAGCCGGCGTCCGCTCGCTCGTGGTGGCGTCGCCGCCGCAGTCCGAGTTCGGTGGTCTGCCGCACCCGACGATCCTCGCCGCGGCCGCCCTGCTGGGTGTCGACGAGGTGTGGGCCGTCGGCGGCGGTCAGGCCGTCGCGCTGCTCACCTACGGCGGCACCGACACGAACGGTGCCGAACTCGCCCCCGTCGACCTCATCACCGGCCCCGGCAATATCTACGTCACCGCCGCCAAGCGCCTCTGCCGCGGCCTCGTCGGCATCGACGCCGAGGCGGGCCCCACCGAGATCGCGATCCTCGCCGACCACACCGCCGACCCGGTGCACGTCGCGGCAGACATGATCAGCCAGGCCGAGCACGACGTGATGGCCGCGAGCGTGCTCGTCACGTCCAGCGTCGAACTCGCCGACGCCGTCGACACCGCGCTGGCCGCGCAGCTCGAGATCACCAAGCACAAGGAGCGCGTCACCGCGGCGCTGTCCGGCACCCAGTCGGGCACCGTCCTGGTCTCCGACGTCGAGGCCGGGCTGCGGGTGGTCAACGCCTACGCCGCCGAGCACCTCGAGATCCAGACCGAGAACGCCACCGCCGTCGCAGCGAAGGTGACCAGTGCGGGCGCGGTGTTCGTCGGGCCGTGGGCGCCGGTCAGCCTCGGCGACTACTGCGCCGGGTCCAACCACGTCCTGCCCACCGCGGGCTGCGCCCGGCACTCCTCGGGCCTGAGCGTGCAGACGTTCCTGCGCGGCATCCACGTGGTCGACTACTCCGAATCCGCGCTGAAGGAGGTCTCCGGTCACGTCATCACGCTCGCGAACGCCGAGGACCTGCCCGCACACGGTGAGGCCGTGCGGCTGCGGTTCGAGGCGCTGCGGTGACCGCCGCGAACGTGCCCGGTTCGTCGATCGGGGTCGCTGCCCTGCCGATCCGGGAGAATCTGCGCGGCAAGTCGGCGTACGGGGCACCGCAGCTGACGGTCCCCGTTCAGCTGAACACCAACGAGAACCCGCACCCGCCGACCAAGGCGCTCGTCGACGACGTCGCGGAGTCCGTGCGGGAGGCCGCACGCGAACTGCACCGCTACCCGGACCGCGACGCGGTGGCGCTGCGCACCGACCTCGCCGCGTACCTCGTCCGCCAGACCGGGGTGCCGGTCACGGTCGACAACGTGTGGGCGGCCAACGGGTCCAACGAGATCCTGCAGCAGCTGCTGCAGGCGTTCGGCGGTCCCGGTCGCAGCGCGATGGGCTTCGTGCCGTCGTACTCGATGCACCCGATCATCGCGGACGGCACCGAGACCGAGTGGCTGCCGATCTTCCGCCGCGCCGACTTCGCGCTCGACGTGGACGCCGCGACCGCGGCGATCGCCGAACGCAGGCCGGACGTCGTGTTCGTCACCAGCCCCAACAACCCGACCGGGCACAGCGTCGGCATCGCGGAACTGCGCCGGGTCCTCGACGCCGCGCCGGGCATCGTGATCGTCGACGAGGCGTACGCCGAATTCTCCGACGCGCCGAGCGCCCTGACGCTGCTCGACGAGTACCCGTCGAAGCTGGTGGTGTCGCGGACGATGAGCAAGGCGTTCGCGTTCGCCGGCGGCAGGCTCGGATACCTCGCGGCCGCACCGGCCTTCATCGAGGCACTGCTCCTGGTCCGGCTGCCGTACCACCTGTCGGTGGTCACCCAGGCCGCTGCCCGCGCGGCGCTGCGGCACGCGAACGAGACGCTCGCCAGCGTGCACGCCCTCGCCGCGGAGCGGGTGCGGGTGTCGAAGGCATTGGAGGACACGGGTTTCCACGTCATCCCCAGCGACGCGAACTTCATCCTGTTCGGTGAGTTCACCGACAGTGCCCGCGCCTGGCAGGCCTACCTCGACCGCGGAGTGCTGATCCGGGACGTCGGGATCCCCGGATACCTGCGCGCCACCGTCGGGCTGGCCTCCGAGAACGACGCCTTCATCGTGGCGAGCGACGAGATCGCCGCCACCGAACTCACCAGCTCAGGAGACCGAGGATGACCGACCGCATCGCCCGCGTGGAGCGCACCACCAAGGAATCGAGCATCACCGTCGAACTGAACCTCGACGGCACCGGCATCGTCGACGTCTCCACCGGGGTTCCGTTCTTCGACCACATGCTGACCGCGCTCGGCTCCCACGCGAGTTTCGACCTCACCGTCCACGCGAAGGGCGACATCGAGATCGAGGCGCACCACACGGTCGAGGACACGTCGATCGTGCTCGGACAGGCGCTCGGTCAGGCCCTCGGCGACAAGAAGGGCATCCGCCGGTTCGGTGACGCGTTCATCCCGATGGACGAGACGCTCGCCCACGCGTCGGTCGACGTGTCCGGGCGACCGTACTGCGTCCACACCGGCGAACCGGAGCACCTGCTGCACGCCGTCATCGGCGGATACCCGGGGGTGCCGTACGCGACCGTGATCAACCGGCACGTGTTCGAGTCGATCGCGCTCAACGCGCGCATCGCCCTGCACGTGCGCGTGCTCTACGGGCGCGATCAGCACCACATCACCGAGGCCGAGTTCAAGGCCGTCGCCCGTGCACTGCGTGAGGCCGTCGAACCCG
>NZ_JBHUSF010000539.1:0-3231 GCF_042673295.1 Rhodococcus sp. NPDC057014 | reverse complement strand
GGGCGGGCGGTGCGGCGGAGACGGTGGTCCATCGTGTTGTCGCTACGCGGAGGCGCGGACCTTCCGGGTGATCGCGACGACGCAGAGCAGGCTGAGCAGCGTGACCGCGGTGAGGTACACGGAGATCGGCGCCGACGAACCCCACCTCGCGTACAGCGCGGCGGCCACCGTCGGGGCCAGCCCACCACCGAGAACCGAACCGATCTGATAGCCGAGTGACGCACCGCTGTACCGGACTTCGGCGCTGAACAATTCGGTGAACAGTGCGGCGATCGGCCCGTACACGATGCCCATGAACACGGCCGTGCCGAGAAGCGCGATCATCATCACCGCCGGGTTCCCGAGGTCGATCAGCGGGAACAGCGCCGCCGCCCAGATCGTCAGCCCGACCGAACCGGTGACGAGCAGTCGCCGGCGGCCGTACCGGTCGGACAGCATCGACGCGAGGGGGATGACGATCAGCCACACGAACGAGGCGACCAGCGTGAAGACGAGCACCAGCGTCTTGCTCATGCCCAGGACCTTCGTCGAATAGGACAGCAGGTACGCCATGAAGATGTATCCGACGGTGTTGATGCCGACGAACGCGCCCGCGGACAGCAGCACTTCGCGCAGGTTCTCCCGCAGCACGGTGACGATCGGCAGTCGCTGATCGCGGTGCGTGTCCTTGACCTTCTCGAAGTCGGGGCTCTCGGTGATGGTGAATCGGATGACGAGACCCATCAGCACCATCACGGCGCTGGCCAGGAACGGGATCCGCCAGCCCCAGGCCAGGAACGCTTCTTCGCTGAGGCTCGTCGACACCCCGAGGAACACGAGATTTGCCAGGATCAGACCGCCGGGCACACCCATCTGCGGGAAGCTCCCGTAGAAGCCCTTCCTGTTGGCGGGCGCATGCTCGACCGCCATCAGCACGGCGCCGCCCCACTCTCCGCCGACCCCGATTCCCTGGATGAAACGCAGGGTGACCAGCAGAATCGGCGCCCAGACGCCGATGGTGGCGTAGGTGGGCAGCAGTCCGATGCCGACGGTCGCGCCGCCCATCAGCATCAGCGACAGGACGAGCATGGACTTGCGTCCGATGCGGTCACCGAAGTGGCCCATCACGACGCCGCCGATCGGCCGCGCGACGAAGCCGACGGAGAACGTCGCGAACGCGGCCAGGGTGCCCGCGATCGAGGAGAAGGACGGAAAGAACAGCGGGCCGAACACGATCGCGGCGGCCATGCCGTAGATGAAGTAGTCGTACCACTCGATGGCGGTCCCGATGAGACTGGCGCCGGCCACCTTCAGCGGCCGGACGGGCGCCTGCGGTGTCACGGAGATCTGCGTGGAGGTCATGTCGATGTCCTTCGAGGGCGCCGGGGCGGCGGACGTGCCGCCCCGGCAGGGGATGAGGAGTGCGTACCGAACTGCCGAATCCGTTAGTTCAACGTCACCTCGCCCGACTTGTTCGCATCAACCGACTGTTCGGTCAGCGGATCGGTCTTGCACTGGAAGTTCCGATACATGTCCATCTGGTCGCTGTAGTGCCGCGACCGCGTGCCGTCCGGTGCGATGAAACCACTCTGGCCGGGCGGCCCGACGGTGCAGAGGTCGGCGATGCCGTCGCCGAGCACGATGCGGTCATTCTGGGTTCCGCGATTCATGTACGGCGACAGCGACAGAATCTCGTCGCTACCGGTCTGGGGAACGCCCAGGTAGTTCTTGAAGTCGAACCGGTTCGCGCCGACCGGCAACGTCCAGCCGGCGGGGTCCGGGCCCTGCTCGGCGCGCAGCCGGTCCATCGCCTGGCCGAACGTCGAACGGAGGACGGAGAGGCGATCCGCTCCGTTGAAGAAGTCGGTGGTCTGCGGAACGCCGGACTCGTCGCCGCGCAAGGCGTTGTAGACGAGTTTCGTCGCCTCGGCGGGACGTGCGGTGCCCGCGGCAGGGTAGACCTTCGCCGCATACGACGCGTACACGTCTTCCGGAAGGTCGTCGCGGATCACCGCATCGAACAGGATCGGCAGCCACGTGCGCATGATCACCGGTTCCGGTCCGTCGTAGACGCCGTCCGCGTTGTCGTCGGTGGCCTGCCCGTCCCAGTTGCGGAGCAGGTTCACGCCCGAGGCGACGGGGTCGCCGTCCGGCAGTTGCCCGGTGGCCTGATCCAGGTACGGCAGCAGATAGTCGATGTTGAGGTCGGCGAACGACGCCTGCCTGTTGATGTCCCAGATCTCGCCGGGAGTGAATTCGTCCTTGGCCTCGAGGCGGGTGGTGATGGCCCGCACGCGGTCGACGGGGGACCAGTTGTAGCCGTCGGCGAGCGCGCCTGCCGCGGACTGGTTGTTCCAATTCGCCAGGTAGCCCTGCTCGGGGTTGTACGACTGCGGGTTGTCCTCGAAGGGCCGGATGCCCTCCCACTCCATGCTGCCGTCACCGATCGCGGGAAGCCGCAGGTCCTGGCCGGCCGGGCGGACGGGCAGTCGACCGGGAGAGACGTAGCCGATGTTTCCCTGATTGTCGGCGTAGTACCAGTTGATGGTGATGGCGACCTTCTTCGCCTGCTCGAGGAACTCGTCCCAGTTGGTGGCCTTCATGATGTCGATCCAGGCGACCAGCGACTGGATCTCGTACCCCGCCCAGCTCTCCTTCAGCGAGTACGCAGTTCCGTTCGCGGTGTCGAAGCTGGTGACCCGGCCGTGCACCGTCGAGTAGACCGGGTACGCGACGTCCGCTCCGCCGCGCACCTTGATCGTGTCGTTCCGGATCTCCATCGGGCGGTACTCGCCGTCGAATCGGTATGCGTGCTCGTTCGAGGGGTCGAGGACTTCCTGGTAGACATCGTTGACGTCGAGCGGCCCGGCGGTCGCTCCCCACGAGATCGTCTTGTTGGTGCCGAACAGAACGGTCGGGACGGCATAGGGCGTGTTGCCTGCGACGTCGAGACCGGCGCCGTGCAAACCGACGCCGTACACATAGGACGGGTTGAACCAGCCGAACTGCGGCCCGTTCATCAGGACGGACGTGCCGTCGGTGGTCTTGTCGGCGCCGACCATCCACAGATTGCTGGCCTCGGGTTTCATGTGCGGCCAGTCGCCGCCGCCCGCGTTCTTCATGCGAGTCAGATTCGCGTCGGGGAGTGCCTGCGTCACGTCGGAGAGCCCGGCTTCCGCGGTCATCGCGTGCGGTTCGTCGCCGGGCGATGTCGACTGGTCGCGGGGGACCGTGGTCGGGGCGGTGGGGTCT
>NZ_JBHUSF010000538.1:0-3298 GCF_042673295.1 Rhodococcus sp. NPDC057014 | reverse complement strand
GGGGGGGGGGGGGGGGGGCGGGGGGCGGGGGGGGCGCCCCCCCCCCCACGTCGAGGTCAGAACATGTGCTGGTCGACGGTCGCCGTCGCAGTCAGGCTCTGATCGTGGGTGTCGACAGTGCTGCCGGAATCGGCGGTCAACCCCGACGAGAGGCTCGTCGCGCTCATCGCGTCGAGCGACGTGCTGGTGTCGAGTGTGGTGCCCGAGTCGTGCGTGGCGCTCGAATCGTACGAGGTTGTCGCGTCGAACGTCGTCGCGGTGTCGGTGGTTGCCGTGGTGGTCTCAGTGGTTGCGGTGTCATGGCTGGGGCCGGTGTTCGACGCCGTATCCGTCAGCGTGCTGACCGCCGAACTGTGGTCCGCCGACGAGAGGTCACTGCTCGCCGTCGTGGTTGTGGTCGGGGTGGACTGGGTGGCCGATTGGGATTGGCCGAGGTCGGCGGCGGGTGCGGTCGCGGTGCTGGCCGCGTCCTGTGTTGTTGTTGCTGTTGCCGCTGTCGTGGTGGTCGCCTCCGGTGTCTGGGTCGCGGTCGTTGGCGCATGGTTGTCGGTGGTTGCCGTTGCTGTTGTGGCCGCCTCGGTTCGTCCGAGATCCGCGGTGGGTGCCGTCGCGTTCTGGGTGACGGAGTCGGTCGGGGTGGTGTCCGTCGACGCAGTTCGCGTTCCCTCGTCGCCGGTGACCGAGGCAGTCTCCGCGCTTCGCGTGTTCTGCTGGTCCGCAACCTGATTCTGACTCTGATTCCGGTCCGTGTCGGACGTCGTCGCTGAGGCAGATTCGGTGCTCGTCCGCCGGATGGTCGTGTCGAGAGGCTGCGACGTCACCGCCGCATCGGATTGGGTCGACACCGGAGTCGCGGTGATCGGCTGAGCCGCGGACGTCACCGTTGCCGGCGTCGCACTCGTCGCCGGACCGGCCGCGGCAGGCTGCACGGCCGCCGACGTCTGCGCAGACACCGACGTCGGTGCCAGCGTCGACGGCTGCGTCGCAACCGGGTTGCCCTGGCCGAACGCTGGCTGGGACGCGGACGCGCCGCCAGAGTTCACGGCCGACTCGCCGCGGCCGGGATTGCCGAACGACGCCGACGGGTTCGAGGGGGCGTTCTGATGGCTCGCGACGTTGTTGCCGTCGGTGCGTCCGTCGTGGTTGATCGTGCTGTCGTTCTCGTGGGCCTGGTTGCCGGGGGCGGTGCTTTGGCGACCTGCGTCGTCCCGGTGGCCGGCGTTGTCTTGGTGGTTGGTCTCGTCGCGGCCGTTGTTGTTGTCTCGCGAGGAGTCGGCGGCGTGGTTCTGTCGGTCGCCGTCGGTGTGGTTGTCGTGACGGGTGTCTGTGTTGTTCTGACGGCCGGTGTTCTCGAACCCGCGACTGTCGTTGTCGTGCGAAACGTCATGCGAATTCTTTTGCTGCTCAACGTGCTGAGCAGGATGATCGCCGGTCGAGTTCGCCGGGCGGAGGTCGCGTAGAAGTCCGTCGAGTCCGTCGCGAAGGAGGTCCGCCGCATGGGGCGCGCCGCCCAGGTCGGGCTGAGGTGCCCGTGCGTCGATTCCGGCGTGCGGGGCGGGGACGTCGTGGTGGTCGAGGACGGCCGACGGGTGGATTTCGCTTCTCGTCATGAGTGCTCCTTCATCTCGGGTTTGCCCCTTCGAGGCGACTGCCGACGACGTTATGGACCATTCCTGGGAAGACCATGGGAGGACGCTGCACCTTCGCTAGGGGCGTTCGCCGCCACGCACACAGGAACATCGCAGGAAGCGCACAGCGGTCGGTACAGGAAGGCGGTCTAGCGTTTCGACCGGCAGGAAATCCGCCTGCCGCACCACGGAATGGAGATCACGACATGCGGACATCGATGGGGATCAGCATGGGTTCCGACTCGTTCGTGTCCGCACAGATGCACGGTGAATCGCAGGGGCACCACGAGCACGACGGATTCACGGTGGTGTGGCACTCTGCCGAACTCGCGCTGTCGTCCAGCAGCGCGCCGACGCTCGGGCCGCACCGTTTGCTTCCGCAGGGCAGCATCGTCTTTCGTGGTTTCATCGACCGAGTCGGCGACCCCGTTCCGGTGATCGGTGACGACGGGACCCGCACCCCGGCCGTGCAGTTGGTGACCACCGCGCTCGACTGTCTGATTCGGGGCCGCACCCCGGCGCCCGACCATGTGGTGGTCGCGGCCCCAGCGGGCTGGTCGGGGTACGCGGTGGAGGAACTCGACGACGAGATCCGCCGCTGGGGTCTGCTGCAGAACCGCACCGTCACCGTGATCCCCGAAACCGCTGCGGCACTCACGTGGGTCGCCCGGGTGGAGAAACTCGACGACTGCGACACCGTGCTGCTGTGCGACGTCGGAGCCCACTCTCTCGACCTGACCGTAGCCACCACGCGCGGCGCCGAATTCACTGTGCGCCCATCGACGCGGAGCACCGACTTCAGCGGAGACCACGCCGACCGGCTACTGATGGGACATGTGGTCGCGCTGGTGCAGAACGCGAACCCGGACTTCGACGTCGACGATCCCGCCCACCGCGCTGCCCTCGCCGAACTCGCGGCCCGCTGCCGGATCGCGAAGGAGCGGTTGTCCCAGGACACCTCTGCCGTGGTGACCGTCGAGCTTCCCGGCATCCGACGCCAGATACGTGTCATGCGTTCCGAATTCGAGGACGTCATCCGTGGCTCGCTCACCCACGCTGCGAACGCGGTGGCACGGGAACTCGAACGTCTCGCCGAGACCGGAACCCCCGTCGACGCTGTCGTCCTCCTCGGCGGCGGAGCGGCGGTTCCACTCGTGACCGAACTGCTGTCGACCGCCGTGGACGTCCCCCTCGTCGTCTCGCCCGAACCGGCGACGGCATCCGCCCGCGGCGCGGCGGTGATCGCCGAGAGGGCATCGCTCCGGCAGTCGGGTTCCCGGGTGATGTCGGCGCCGGGACCGCGGGTGAAGCCACCGGCGGCGCCGCGACCGATCGCGGCGGCAACGTCGCGTGTACTGCCTCCCTCCGCATCCGCCGGGGTGCCGACCAGGCCCGTTTCCCCGCCCACACCGGCTGTCACACAAACCGTCGCCACTGCCGCGAAGACACCGAAGTCGGGTATCCGAGGCTGGATGGTCGCGGCGAGTGTCGCCGCCCTCGTCCTCCTGGGCGGCGGCGCGGCAGCGACCCAACTGATCGGCCAGGACGACACGCCCTCGGCAACGACGACCACCACGTCGTCCGTCGACCAGGCCGCGCAGGACGACACCGCTGGGAATGACACGGTACAGGAATACACCGTGCAGAACCCGGCGCCCGCTCAGCCGATG
>NZ_JBHUSF010000537.1:0-3303 GCF_042673295.1 Rhodococcus sp. NPDC057014 | reverse complement strand
ACGGTGGCGGCCGCGGCGCTGATCACGGGGTGCGCCGGGCAGGGCCCCGCCCCCGCGCCCGGAACCACCGCGCCCCCGCCACCGGCCACCACGGCGGTTCCCGGCACCGGCCCGGTGCCGGGTGGCGTCACCGAGGCGCAGGCCGCCCAGCTGTGCACCGACCTCGAGGGGCAGTTGCAGAGCTGGCGCACCTACACGCCGACGATCGGGAAGACCGGGTTGAACGGCCTGGTCGGCACGTGGATCGCGAAGAACAACCTCAATGCGCTCGACTTCCTGCAGGACCGGGCCCGGATCGACGTCATCACGACGGCGGCCTGCCCCGACATCCGGCAGCAGGCGATCACCGCGCTGGAGATCCCCGATCTGGCATCCGGCCTGATCGGGTTCTGAGGCCGACGTGAGCCAGTTGCGCACCCTGTACCCGCCGCTCGAGCCGTATCAGTTCGGGCACCTCGACGTCGGCGACGGCCAGCAGATGTACTGGGAGCAGAGCGGCAACCCCGACGGGAAGCCGGTCGTGTTCCTCCACGGCGGGCCCGGCGGCGGCACCGACCCCGCGCAACGGCAGTTCTTCGACCCGCAGGCGTACCGGATCGTGCTGCTCGACCAGCGCGGATGCGGGCGTTCCACACCCCACGTCGCCGACGGGGCAGATCTGTCGGTCAACACCACCGGCCGTCTCCTCGGTGACATCGAGATGCTGCGTGAGCATCTCGGCGTCGACCGGTGGCAGGTCTTCGGCGGGTCGTGGGGCTCGACCCTGGCACTCGCCTATGCCCAGCAGTACCCCCACCGGGTCACCGAACTGGTGCTGCGCGGCATCTTCCTGCTGCGCCGCAGCGAGATCGACTGGTACTACAACGGCGGCGCCGGACACCTGTTCCCCGAATTGTGGGACGAGTTCCTGGCGCCGGTGCCGGAGCCGGAGCGGGGCGGGGATCTCGTCGAGGCCTATCACCGGCTCCTGCACTCCGACGACGCCGACGTCGCGACGCGGGCCGCGGTCGCGTGGTCCACGTGGGAGGGCGCGACGAGTTCGCTGCTACCCAAACCGGAACGGGTGGTGGAGACGTCCCAGCCGAGGTTCGCGCTGGCCTTCGCCCGCATCGAGAACCACTACTTCCACCACCGCGGCTTCCTGGACGAGGGCCAGTTGCTGCGGGACGCCGCCGCGCTCGACGGCACTCCGGGCGTGATCGTGCAGGGCCGCTACGACGTGGTGTGCCCGGCGGCCAGCGCGTGGGCGCTGCACCGGGCGTGGCCGGGTTCCCGGCTCGAGATCGTCGACGACGCGGGGCACTCCGCGATGGAACCGGGCATCGTCCACCACCTGGTCGAGGCGACGGACCGCTTCCGCGCCTGACGCACTCGCCTGACGCACTATGCGGGATAACCGAATTCGACGGTCCGCTTCGCGACGTCGGCGGACACGAGCCGGATCTTCACCTGCTCGCCCTCGGCGGGGTCGCCGACACATTTGGCCATCACGGACACCGACGGGACGAACACGTCCGCGGTGCGCTTGCCATTCCGTGACCGCAGCACGGTCGCGTCGAACGTCTCCCCCACCCGGTCCGCGAGCACGGTCGCCTCGGTGAGGTCGATGCAGGCCCGGTCGATCTTGCTCGCGAGAGAATCCGAGCCGGTCATGATCTCGGGCATCGACCCCAGGGCGTCCCGCGCCCAGGACGGCACCGGCGTTCCGGCGGACACGGCCAGGCACACCTCGGTGGAGTACCGGTCCGAGAGCCGGCGCAGCGGCGCGGTCACGTGTGCGTACGGGGCGCCGATGGCGGCGTGCGCGGTCAGTTCCGGCAGGGTGCCGTCGAACGCCGCGTAGTCGGCTCCCCGCAGCAGCGACGGCGCCTCGGTCATCAGCACCAGCGTCGACGCCGAATTCGGGTCCAGCCCCGCCAGCAGCGCACCGACACCGACGCTCTCGGGCCAGTCGATCCCCAGCGCCGCCGCCGTGCGTCGCAGCGCCCCGACCGCGTCCGGCCCGGCAGGCGGCAGGGTGCGGAGCAACCCGATCTTCGCGTCGAGCATCATGGCGGCCGCACACATTCCGGTCAGCAGCGAGACCTCGGCGTTCCAGTCGTCGGCCTCGGTGCGGGGCGCGAGGTCGACACGCCAGCTGTCGCCGTCCGGCACCACCTCCTGCTCCGGGAGCCGGAGTTCGATCGCGCCGCGCGCCACAGCCGCCGCCGTGCGGAGCCTGCCGAACTCGGGCAGCGACGCAATGGACGGATGCAGTCGTCCCGCCTCCGCATCGGCCTGCACACCGGCGTATTCGAGTCGGGTCACGGACCGCACCGTGGCCCGGAACACGGTGCACGACAGCGGTTCGGCCGACTCGTCGAGTTCGATCCGCCACACCACCGCCGGGCGGTCCTCACCTGGAAGGAGGCTTGCGGATCCCTCCGAGAGTTCCTGGGGATGCAGCGGCACCTTGCCGTCGGGGAGGTAGAACGTCTGCCCGCGTTTGCGGGTCTCCACGTCGAGCACCCCACCGGGCTCCACGACGGCGCCGACGTCCGCGATCGCGTAGTGCAGGACGAATCCGCCGGCCGTCCGCTCGAGGTGCAGCGCCTGATCGAGATCCATCGAATCGGGCGGATCGATGGTGACGAACGCGAGATCGGTGCGGTCCTGCCGTTCGGACGCGTACCGGTCGGACGCCGTCCGCGCCTGCGCGACCGCGGCGGGCGGATACCCGTCCGGCAGGTGGAATTCGGTGCGCACGGTGCCGAAATCGATTCCGCGCGCAACGAAACGGCTCATCGGCACCTCGCGCACATCCTTCCCGTGACGCTAGTTGTTCCACTCCTCGTCGGCCCGGTCCGCGGCCTTGTTCCGCTCCGCCGCGATCTGCAGCGCCTTCTCCGCCGACGCGCGGTCGGGATACGGGCCCATCCGCGACATCGACGACGCCGCCTTCCCCTGCGTGACGGTGCCGTCCTCGACGTTGTAGTACCAGAGGTGATCTTCGTCAGTCATGCCCTCAGTGTGGCACCGGTGGGACGTGTGGGGTTGTGGATCACGCTCAGACTGTTACCCTCGGAGTCCTGTCCGGTGATACGGTCTCCGGCGCCGGTCAGTGCGGTGCCGATGGCTCGTTCTTCCCGCGCGCAGTGCCCGAACAGAGAATGGAGCGAGCATGTCGACGATCATTTTTGATCAGCTACTTCCCTACCTCGGTGCCGAAGGCGCCACCTACTGGGCCCAGCTGCTGATGGTCGATCCCGTCTGACGGTTGTCGATCAGTCGATACCCCGAAACCCCCGCCGGACACCTCCGGCG
>NZ_JBHUSF010000536.1:0-3316 GCF_042673295.1 Rhodococcus sp. NPDC057014 | reverse complement strand
CCGCGGAGGGTGGGGCGCATCAGTCGATCAAGACGCCGTCGATCGGGCTGGAGCAGCCCGGGTGTGTGAGTTTCGAGCCGGCGTTCGCGATCGACGTCGAGTGGACTTTGCTCGACAGTATTTCCCGGTTGGGACGGCCGGATGGGTCGTCGTCGTATCTACGGCTGTCGACCCGACCGGTGGATCAGACCCTCGCCGCGGTGCCGTCGGATCCGGCGGCGCGGGAGCGTCGCCGCCGGCAGGTGGTCGCCGGCGCCTACACCCTCCGGCACACCGGCACGCCGGCGGTGACGTTGGTGGGGATGGGTGCGGTGATCACCGAAACCCTGACTGCGGCGGACCGGTTGGCGGAGCAGGGGATTGCGGCGGATGTGGTGTGCGTCACCAGCCCGGGACGGGTGTTCGAGGCGGTGCAGGCGCGCCGCGGCCTGACCGAGGGTTCGTCGTGGATTTTGGATCAGGTGTTCCCCGCCGACCGGGCGGCCCCGATGGTGACGGTGCTGGACGGGCACCCGCACACCCTGGCGTTCCTGACCGGCATCAACCAGGTGGCCGGGGCGGCGCTGGGGGTCAGCAGGTTCGGGCAGGTCGGGTCCCTCGACGACGTCTACCGCTACCACGGCATCGACACCGACAGCATCGTCCGCGCCGCCCTCGACCTCACCGACTGACCAAGAGAGACAACCAAGAATGACTACGAATCAGACCGCCGCGACCCCCGTGGTGCTGCCGTCGCTCGAGGTGTCCGGCGCGGACCGCGTCGAGAAGCTGCCGCGGATCCGTCGCACCATTGCCCGGCGAATGGTCGAATCCCTGCACACCTCGGCGCAATTGACGACAGTCGTCGAGGTCGATGTCACCGGGATCGCCCGCTTGCGGGACCGGGAGAAGGCGCTGTTCCATGCACGCACAGGCATGAAGCTGTCGTTCCTGCCGTTCTTCGTCGCCGCCGCAGTCGAAGCCCTCGCCGAGCACCCGGTGATCAACTCCTCGCTCGACGCCGAGTGCACCGAGGTCACCTACCACGGTGCCGTCCACCTGGGGATGGCCGTCGACAGCCACAAGGGACTGATGGTGCCCGTCATCCGCGACGCCGCGACGTTGGGGATTCCCGACCTCATCCGGTCCATCGCCGGTGCCGCGGACAACGTGCGTGCGGGCACGATCCGCCCCGACGATCTGTCCGGCGGCACCTTCACCATCACCAACACCGGCAGTCGTGGAGCATTGTTCGACACCCCGATCCTCAACCAACCACAGTCCGCGATCCTCGGTCTCGGCACCGTTGTCGAACGCCTCGTCCCCACCCGCGGCCCTGACGGCTCCCTCGAGATCGGGGTTCGATCGATGGCGTACCTTTCGCTGTCGTACGACCACCGCATCGTCGACGGCGCCGACGCCGCCCGCTACCTCACCACGGTGCGGCAACGGCTGGAAGCGGGCTTTGACCGTGCAGCTCTGCATCAACCGCAGGTTGAACTCGAACCGACCTGACGATCTCCGTTTTTCTCAATCTATCTGGGCCATCGCGTGAGCCGAGACGGACGAGATGGAATCGGGAGACCACCACGATCGGACCAGGTGTCGCCGTCGCGCTCACTCGTCCTCCGTCGAGACGGAACCGAGATGCCGGCGCAGCGGTGCGGCCGCGGTCGCGGCGCCGCCAAGGAAAGTGAGCGCTGCGATGGCGCCGAACCCGGCGGTGAGTGTGGCGACCGCGGCGACGCCTCCGACGAGGAGAGGTCCTCCTGCGTCGCCGAGTTCGCGTCCGAGTTCGGCGGCGCCCATGGTCTGTCCCATCCTTTCGTCGGGAGTGGAGCGGGCCAGCGACGCAAAAGCGAGCGGGGTGATCAGTCCCGTCCCGGTGCCGATGACCACTGCGGAGGTCAGCACACCGGGCAGGCCGGGGAGCATCGCACACCCGAGTCCGGTGGCGGTGATCAGCAGGCCCAGCGCTGTTCCGGTACCGGCCGAGATGCGACCCGCGTCCAGTGCCCGCCCGGCTCGCGGCTGCACGAGGGCGGCGCAGGCGGCGAGGACGGACACTGCAGCTCCGGTCGCCACCGAGCCGAGTCCGGCGGCGGCACCGGCGACCGGCAGGAATCCCACTCCCACCGACAGCGCCGAGGTTGCGAACGCGAGTGCGACGGTGGGCCGGAGAAACGCCCGATCCGTCAGACGGCGTGCCAGGTCCAGGACGGTCTGCCGGTTGCGCGGCAGGGGTGGCAGGGCGGGCACCACGCGCACCGCCCATGCCGCGATGGTGAGCGCGAGGGCGGTCATCACCGCGAACAGCAGGGTGAGGCCGCCGAGCCATACCAGCAGGCCGCCCAGCAACGGGCCGAGCGTGTAGCCGAGGCTCTTGTAGAAGCCGTATGTTCCGAACGCGCTGCCGTGCCCGGTTTTCGGGGTCATCCGTGCGACCAGCGCACTCGCGGCCGGGGAGAATGCGGACGCGGCCGCGCCCTGCCCGACCCGGGCCAGCCACAGCCAGTTGGAGTCGCCGACCACGACGAACAGGGCGGAGGCTGCGGCGAATCCGATGAGACCACCGAGGAGGACAGGTCGGGCACCGATCCGGTCGGCGAGTGTCCCGAACACGGGTTTGAGGACTACCTCGGCGCCGTCGTACAGGGCCAGCAGCAGACCGAGGTACAGAAGGGAGCCGGCCGGGTCCTCGAGGTCGAATGCGAGGTTCGCCGCGACGGCGTGTGCTCCGAAGGCCGTGGTGAAACCGGCCGCGTACAGCGGCCTCATCGGACGACGTCTTGCGCGGTACGTCACGCGGTCGCCGATCGTTCAGCGGAGCGCGGTCCCGTGACGAAGTCGGCCAGCGAAAGTGTGGCTGTTCGGTCGTGTCGGTTGCGGATGAAGATGGTTCGGTCGGTCAGGTTGGTCTCGGTGGTGCACAGGGTGGCGAGGGGGTCGTCGCCCGCGGCGGTGCGGTGGACGCCGGTGGGAACGGGGGATCCTGCCAGAACTCGGTCGAACCAGCCGACGCCGGGTTCGAGGGCCGGGGTGATGTTGTCGAGGACCCTGCCCCGCGCAAGACTCTCGTCGCGCTGCCCGAGATTGGCGGTGGCGGCTCCCGTCGGCGCCCGATCCGGTGGGTCGGGTATGAACCGGATGTGGTTGGTGTGCCATTCGAATGCTCTCTCGGGTGGGAGTTCACGGACGGCATGACGCCCCGCGGCGGTTTCGACGACGGCGGCGCGACCGGTGTGGGTGTCGCCGATCGTGTAGGCGAAGCCGCCGGCGCTGGGGTGGGTACGCAGATAGTCGACCGCGTCGGTGAATGTGGTGCACTGCTGCAGAC
>NZ_JBHUSF010000535.1:0-3339 GCF_042673295.1 Rhodococcus sp. NPDC057014 | reverse complement strand
GTGGTCCTCGATGTACTCGCGGAGCGACACCCGGCAGAACCGGTCGAACGATTCTCCGGTGCGTCCGACGAACTTCCGCGCCCGATCGAGCAATTCGACGGGACGAACGTGCACGTCGTAGCGCGCCGACGACGGCACCAGCGCCTCACGGGTGTTCGGGGCGATCGGGAACGCGCGCGACCGCCAGGCTGCGGTGCGCTCGACGAGGGAGTGGTTCTCCCCCGGCGCCCGGGTGCCGTCGACCGTGGTCCACAGTCCCGTGACCACGCTCGCAACTGCCTGCTCGACCGCCGCCGCGAACGGCGGCGTCCCGGTCTCGGAGGCGGTGACCGCGAGCGGAAGGTCGCCCCGGTACTGATCCATGAAATCCGCCGACGGGGTCAGCATCACCTCGTTGTTGGCTTCCGCGAACCGCTTCGGCACCCGATCGGCCTTGTCGGCGGGCCACGCGCCGTACTGGTCCGTCGCGAGCCGGGCGAGCCCGACATCGGTGGCGGGCTTGTTACGGGCACGGCGCAGCGCGGTCTGCTCCTCGTTCAACGCGTCGAGCAGCGGCTGCAGGACCTCCGGCACCAGCGCGGCGATCACCTCGGCGACCTTGCCGGACAGCGACGCATACAGCTGGCGGTACACGTTGTCACGGCAGTCGGCGACGATCCGATCGAGGATCTCCGCGTCACTCTCGATGCTGCCCTTGAGGTTGGTGAGCACCTGCGTCGCGTCGGCGGTCTGCGCCGTGATGTCCTCCGGTCCGCGCCGCGACAAGTCCTCGGCACCCGTCCGCACCGAATCCTTGCAGTACGTGAGCAGACGGCTGACCAGTGCGGTGGCGTACGGCAGACCCAGCTGGGCGATCGACCTGCCGACCGTCCCCTCGATCCGGTCCACGAGGCCCTTGTGCCACATGTACGCGTGCGCGACCGCGTGCTGCTCGGCCGAACTCGTCAGCGCCTGCCTGCGTCGTCCCAGCGCCTGCCGGATCTCCGGAACCCACTGCCCCGCCACCAGACCGGAACCCGACGGAAGATGCCCGCGCAGTTCGAGTTCCACCGTCTGCCCCGCCATCCGAGTGGCGTCGGCGGACGGCAGCACCACGGACGTGAGCCAGGCACCCACCCCCATCTGCGCGCCCCGCGCATCGGCGTGCGCGATCGGGAGTCCCATCGCCGCGAGCAGGCTGCTCCACTGACCGTCGAGAATCGAGTTGACCTGATCCTCGTCCGACACCGGGCTGCCCGGCGAACGGTGGCCGTCGAGGAGCCGGTCGACGGCGCTGCGAGCCAACCGCTGCGCGGAGTACTCGGCGTAGCGGTCGCGGCCCATGCTCAGGCTCGAGAAGCCGTAGGTTCCCCACGGCAGGTTGTCCCACTGACCGCCCCACCCGATGTTCTCCCGCTGGCCCGGCAGTCCCGCGCCGTTGGTGAGGTCGTACTGGACGAACTGACGGGTGGCCGCGCCGCTCATCATCATCCCGGCGAGACCGCGGGCCAGGCCGCGGTAGATCGCCTTCTGGGAGCCGTCACCGAACGGTGCGCCCTCCACACCGACCTTGCGGCCCACCGGGAACACCCGCGCGAACGGAACCTTCTCGCCCGCGCCGTGCTGCTGCCCGAGTGCGCGCAGGATCTCCACGTCGTGTTCGCGCGCCGAACCGAGCTGGCTGGCGACGATCTCGCCGAGCATCGCCAGCGCGTTGGCGCGGACACCGGTGGTCGCGCTCTTGCCGAGTCCGTCGAAGATGTCCGGGGCCACCATGAACACACCCATCAACCGCGGGTCGAGTCCCGGAATGAGCGTGAGCAGACGGCACACGTCGAGGGCCATGGACGCACCGGCGCCGCCGGCCATCGACGACACCACGAGCACGATCGGCGACTCCCCCTGCTCGAAGGAACCGCCGCCGGGCACGTTGAGCGAAGACATCTGGCTGGCCGTCTCCACCGTCGACAGCTGATCCCACGCACGCTGCAGGGTGTCGCGGATGCCGCCGGCCTTGCTCAGCGTGATCATGCGGCCGAGTGAGCGGTACTGACCCGCACCCGATCCGATCGGCACCGTCACCGACGACGGGTCACGCGGCGCCCAGGTGGCGATCTCGTCGAGGCTCTGCTTCGCGGTGAGCTGGTTGGTCAGCGCATTGTCCAGCACCGCGTACGAGTCACCCTGCGGGCCGCTGCCGAAGTAGAAACCGCCCTGATCGCGCACGTTGTCGAGGCCGTCCGGCCCCGCCTCCGGAGCCGTCGGCACGTCGATGCTGACGAACTGCCACCCGCCGGGGATCCGGTCGACGCCCACCGCAGCGAGATCCGAGCGCAACTGATCCATCATGTACGCGAGGGTGACAGCGCCGGAACCACCGCAACCGACTACGAGAAACCGCCTCATTACGGTCCTTTCACAGAAGAGAGAGCTTGAAGTCGAAGACGATCCGGGTCAGGAACCGGGTGGCCGGAACGGATCGAAGGGGTCGCCGGCCGTCGAGCGGGCAGGGGCACCCGTGCCGCTCTGTGCCGCGCCGCCGAATGTCGGGGCGTCCCAGGAGGGTGCCGCACCGAACGTCGGGGCGGGAGCACCGAAGGGGTCCGACGACGGTGGTGCGCTCGGCGGCGTCGCGGACGGGGTCGAGCCGGGGTGAGCGGCCCTCAGGTCGGCCACCCGGCCCGGCACCGTGCGCACCAGGTCGGCGACCAGTCGGCGGTTGCTGTCGTCCGTCGCGTCGGCGCCGACGAGCAGCAGCACGGTCGCCAGGTTCGCCGGCCCGTCCGGATCGTGCAGCACCACCCAGTTGTTGTGGATGGCCAGCGGAAGTCGCGCACCACCCGTGCGCCGGTCGACCGACGATTCGGCTCCGGACGCCGCGACGAGGCCGGGCTGCTGTGCGACGACGTACCCGGGTCCGAACGGCGACAGACCGATCCGCGTGCGCAACTCGACACCCTCGACGTCCAGGCTGCGCGCGGGTTTGTTCAGGCCGCGCACGAGCTGACTCAGGTCGCTCTCCCGGATGCCGAACTCGGCACCGTCCCGCAGAACCTGCCCGCCCTCGATCGTGACACCGACGCGCATCGCCTTGAGGGTCTTCGCCGGGATGCGGGCGGTCCACCACTTGACCCCGTAGAGCAGGAGCGGCGGCACGGCAATGCTGAACAGGAGCACCAGGACGAACACGAGCCAGAACCGCCCGCTGTTGAGCGGCTTCTGCAGTTCTGCGGTGAACGCGACGGTGATCGGCAGCGCGCGGTCGGGCTCACCGGGAGGGGACATCATCAGCGGAATCGACCCGTTGAGGGAGCCGTTGCCCGCGGCCGGAACGGACAGGTCGACGGGAAGACTCGCCTG
>NZ_JBHUSF010000534.1:0-3351 GCF_042673295.1 Rhodococcus sp. NPDC057014 | reverse complement strand
ACGTCAACCGGGTCGGTATCGCGAACGCCGACGCGCGTCGCCTGCGCGAGGTGGTGGAGGGCCAGCTGATCCGGTCCGAGATCGTCGTCATCGCGGGCGCGGTCGGCGGCGGCGCCTCCGAGGACGTGCGGGACGCGCTCGCCGATCTCGGAAACCTCGAGGTCGACCGGGTCGCGATGCACCCGGGGTCGGTCCAGGGTTTCGGTCAGCTCGGCCGGGACGAGGTTCCGACGTTCCTGCTCCCGTCCAATCCGGTGAGCGCCCTCGTGGTGTTCGAGGTGATGGTGCGCCCGCTGATCCGCATCGCACTGGGTCGCAGGCAGCCGATGCGCCGCGTCGTCACCGCCCGCACCGTCGCGCCCATCACGTCAATCGAGAACCGCAAGGGTTTCCTGCGCGGTCAGCTCATGCGTGACGAGGCGACGGGGGAGTACCTCGTCCAAGCGCTCGGCGGGGCGCCCGGCGCGTCCTCGCACCTGCTCGCCACACTGGCCGAGGCCAACTGCCTGGTCCTCATCGACCCCGAGATCACCGAGGTGCGGACGGGTGACCAGGTCGACGTGGCGTTCCTGGCGCAGCGTGGCTGATGACGCAGTGTGAGAACGAGATGACACAGCATCGGTGTGAGACGGGATGACGCAGCATCCGGGTTGGCCGCCGCATCTCGGGCCCCTGCGGGTGAAGGGTGGCGTCGTCACGGTGCGCGCCATCAGGTTGCGTGACGCGGCCGCGTGGAGCCGCCTGCGCACCCGCGACCGCGCGCACCTCGAACCGTGGGAGCCGACGGGGGAGGCGCCCTGGGAAGCGCGCCACCATATTTCGGGATGGCCGGGGCTGTGCAGCAGTCTGCGTTCGGAGGCGCGGAAGGGCCGGATGCTGCCGATGGCCATCGAACTCGACGGCAATTTCTGCGGCCAGATCACGATCGGCAACGTGGTGCGGGGTGCACTCCGCTCTGCGTGGATCGGTTACTGGGTGGCCAGTGACGTCAACGGGCTCGGCGTGGCCACGGGTGCGCTCGCTCTGGGACTCGATCATGCCTTCGGACCCGTGGGTCTGCACCGTGTGGAGGCGACCGTGCGCCCGGAGAACCTGGCGAGCCAGGCGGTGCTCCGCAACGTCGGCTTCCGCGAGGAGGGTCTGCTCGCGCGCTACCTGGACGTCGACGGGCAGTGGCGTGACCACATTCTGGTCGGTATGACCGTCGAGGACGTGCCCGGCACGGTGGCGGATTCGCTCGTGCGGAGTGGCAAAGCCACCTGGGCATGATCGCCGCCGCCGTCTGGGCGTGACCGGCAAAGCCAACCGGAGAATGTCCGCCGAATCGGACATGGACAAATGTCCAGCTATGCGGCAGTTATCTGACGGTATCAAAGCGCCCCGACCGGGACTCCGCTTTCGACGAGTCTTTGCCCGATCGTTTCCTTCGCCCCCTCGGGGCATGCCGAGCGCCACATTTCCGCGTTACGCATGTGACACCTGAGTATGGTGAGATCGGCGCGTCTGCGAAGATGTGCGTGTTCATGCGGTTAGCCTGGATGGGTCAACAGCGGTATCCATGCTGGTAGACGATTGGGAGGAGGTCGCCGAATGCCGAACTCGTTTCTCTGGATCGGGCTCGTCGTCGTGTGGCTCTTCGTCCTGGTCCCGATGCTGGTGAACAACCGCCCCCGGATTCGGCAAACCAGTGACGCAGCACTCGCGACGCGCGTGCTGCACCGCGGCGACGAACGTCCCGTGCAGCGTGGACCCGCGGCAGGGCACCGCAGCGACCCGTACTGGCAACCGGAACCGGACCACTACGGCTACGACGCGGAGGACCTTGTGGACACTCACGCAGAGGAAGACGAATTCGACGGTGAGCGGGCACCGGTCGGTGAGTACGTGCCGGTGCGCCGGGGACGTGGCGGCTTCGACCCCGAGGCCGACGCGATCGCGCGCGAGGCCCGATACGGATTTCGGCAGCGATCGCTTCTCGGGCTGGTGTTCGCGACGATCATGTCGGCGGCGCTCGGGCTGATCATCTCTCCGCTGATGTGGTGGGCGTTCGCGGCGGGCGTCGCCGGTCTCGTCGCCTACATGGCGTACCTGCGCAGGCAGGTCCAGATCGAGCAGGAGATCCGCCGTCGCCGAACCGCGCGTCTCAACCGCTCGAGGCTGGGCGTCGAATCCCGGAGCGACGACGAACTCCGGCTCGTCCCCGCCCGGTTGCGGCGTCCGGGGGCCGTCGTCCTCGAGGTGGACGACGAGGACCCCGAATTCGATCATCTCGAGCACTTCGACGACGAGCCGATGCAGCAGGCGACCATGCGCCGGGCCGCCGGTGAGTAGCCCTCCGATCCGGGCCGAAAGCCACGTCGGTGCAGGCGATTCGCTCCCTCCGCGGGTTGCCTGCTAGAGTTTGCCGAGCGGATCGCAGGATCCGCGCGGGGCTGTGGCGCAGTTGGTAGCGCGCTTCGTTCGCATCGAAGAGGTCAGGGGTTCGATTCCCCTCAGCTCCACCCCAGAAGAGGCACTCATTCCATCCGGAGCGAGTGCCTCTTCTGCGTTCCGGCTCGGGTGAGTGCCGTCGTCGGCGGTTCGCGACGGCGACATTCCGGCCGAAATTTGCCAAAAGGTAACTGAATGCTGTGTACTGTCCGTAGGTCATCAAGGGGTCGATCGCACGGGGTGGAAATACATGCAGGCAATGCGCAAAATCTCGAAGTTCCTGGAGCCGGCGACGGTGGTCGCGACCATCACCGCGACGATGTTGCTGGTGAACGTTCTGTGAACTCCGGCCTGCCAGACGACGTCGCGACGGCCCCGACCGATCCGTACCTCCAGGCGATAACCCCGAGCCCGTAGGGGTTCTCCGAAGCTGCTCGAGTCCCACCTGGCTCGGGCATCGCTGGTGGTGCCGGTCCCCCGACACCGGCACCACCAGCACCTCCGCTCGATTCGCTCGTTACCATGACAGCGGCGATGTCGCCGTGAACGTGGTGTCGTGTCGTGAATACGAGGGGGGTGCATGGTGAGCGCGCGTCGTGTCTTGCGAAGGCTGACCGTGGTCGGGCTGGCCGTGGCCTTCTTGTCCGGGCTCGCCTGGATCACCGTTTCGGCGTTCCCGTCCGACGCCGTTGCCGGTCCGCAGTACCACGAATGCGACGGCGGTCGCTGCGAAGGCGGTTCCACCGGGTCCCCCGGCGGCGGCAAGCCCCAACATCCCCATCCGCCGTGCGAGAGCCGGCGCGGATGCGGTGGCGGAGAGCCCAGCGAGACACAGGAACCCAGCGAGACGGTCCAGCCCACCAAGCCGTCCGAGCCGTCCGGGACCACGGAGCCGTCCGAGACCGGCGAGCCCTCCGGGAC
>NZ_JBHUSF010000533.1:0-3356 GCF_042673295.1 Rhodococcus sp. NPDC057014 | reverse complement strand
GACGTCCTCCTTGTCGAGGTCGAGCAGCGGGGTGCGGGAATTCTCCTTGGCGGTGGAGGCGGACGCCGCGGCGATGAGCGCGCAGACGGCGGTGAAGATCGCCACCGGCACCCAGTTCTTGGGGTCGCCGCCGCGGAGCGCCTGGGCGATGGTCGGTGCGAATCCGGCGAGAGCGAAACCGAGCTGAGTGCCGATCGCCATGCCGGAGTAGCGAACCCGCGAGGAGAACATCTCGGCGTAGAACGCGGGCCAGATGGCGTTGGTTCCGGCGTAGACGCCACCCATCAGCAGGATGCCCGCCAGGAAGATCATCGCGACGTTGCCGGTGCCGATCGCGGCGAAGTACACGAAGATTCCGGCGGCCGAACCGATCGCGCCGCCGACGAAGACCGGCTTGCGGCCGATCCGGTCGGACAGGATGCCGAACAGCGGCTGCGAGACGAGGGCCACCGCGTTGGCGGCGATCGCGACCCACAGCATGGTGGTGCGGCTCATGCCGATCTCCGGCGTGGTGGCATAGGCGAGGCCGAACACGGAGAACACGGTGCTGACGACGGCGATGAAGGCGCAGAAGACGACGCGCAGAACGTCGCGCCAGTGCGTGCGGAAGAGGTCGACGACGGGCAGCGGGGCGGGCGCCTCGTCCAGGGCCTCCTTGTTGGCGATGAAGATCTCGGGCTCTTCGAGCTTGCGACGCACGATGTAGGCGACGACGAGGACGAGCAGGCTGCACCAGAACGGGACGCGCCAGCCCCAGCTGTAGAGGGTCTCGTCGGGCAGTGCCGCGACGGGGATGAACGCGAGGCTCGCGACGATGAAGCCGGCCTGGGTGCCGGTGAGCGTCCAGCTGCAGAAGAAGCCGCGACGGTGAGCGGGGGAGTGTTCGAGGGTGAGGGAACCCGCACCCGACTGCTCGCCCGCCGCGGAGATGCCCTGGCAGATGCGCAGCAGCACCAGCAGCACTGGGCCGACCATCCCGGCGGTCTCGGAGGACGGCAGGCAGCCGATCAGGAACGTGACGACGCCCATCAGCACCAGACAGAACATCATCACCTTCTTGCGCCCGGCCCGGTCGCCGAAGTGCCCGACGAACACGGCGCCGACGGGACGCGCGATGTAGGAGATGCCGAACGTCGCCAGCGACAGCAGCAGCGGGTTCTTCGAGCCCTCGAAGAACACGTGCGGGAACACCAGCGCGGCAGCCGAGGCGAAGATGTAGAAGTCGTAGTACTCGAGCAGGCTGCCGAAGAAGGCTGCCTTCGCGGCCTTCTTCGCGTTGGTGGGATCAGCGTTGGGGTCGACGGAGGAGCGGCCTGTGCCGTCACCGTTCCGACCGGAGGCGCCGGTGCCGTAGTCGATGGTCATCGATACTCCTGGGGAGCGAGGAATGTGAACACTGGCGGCTCGAATGAGCAGGTGTTCGGAGGTCGTACAAGCAAGGTAACCCAGGTCACAGGCTCGAGTCAATAATGGTCGAAATGGTTAGTTCAAACCTTTCCCGGCTGCTGCAGGTAGGCCAGGACGACGTCGCCGATCATCGCGCGCAGGTGGGGACGGTTCTCCGCGCCGGTGAGATCCCAGTCGAACAGGGCCTTGAACGTGTACCGATTCGCCACCCGGAAGACGCAATACGAGCTGATGAGCATGTGGATGTCGAGCGCCGTCGTGTCGGTGCGGAAGATGCCCGCGTCCTGCCCTCGCTGGAGGATCCGATCGAGCGTGCGGATCGCCGGCGCCTGCGTCTCGGGGAGGCCCTCGGCCTGGACGAGGTTGACGCCGCGATTGGTGTTCTCGATCGCGACGAGGCGGATGAAATCGGGGTGTGCCTCGTGATGGTCGAACGTCAGCTCGGCGAGCGCCCGGATGGCCTCGGCCGGCTCGAGGTGGTCGACGTCGAGTTGGGACTCCTCGTAGCGAATCTCCTCGTAGGCGCGCTGCAGGACGGCCCGGTACAGGCCGTCCTTGTCGCCGAAGTAGTAGTAGAGCATCCGTTTCGTGGTGGCGGTCTTCGCCGCGATCTCGTCGATGCGGGCCCCGGTCAGGCCCTTGTCGGCGAACTCCGTCATCGCCACCCGCAGGATGTTCTCCCGGGTCTTCTCGGGATTGCGCGTGCGCTTGGCCGCCTGCTTCCCGGGGGTGGCGCCCGTGGTCTCGCTTCGTGTCATTCCTGGAACTCCTGCCTGTGCTGTCTTCCGCGCGGTATGGAGGTATGCTACCGTGACATAACTCACTAGATAGTTAATTAGTTCTCGCCCTCTCCCGGAAGTGATCGCCATGACCTCTCGTGACCTCGATGCCCCCACCGCCCGCCCGTCCTACCTGTGCGGTCTGATCGGCACCGGGATCTCGAAATCGCTGACCCCGCCGCTGCACGAGGCAGAGGGTCGCGCGCAAGGTCTCGGGTACGTCTACCGGATCCTCGACCTCGACACGCTGGGCATGGGCGTCGAGGGATTGCCGCGGCTCCTCGACGCCGCCAAGCTCCTCGGATTCAACGGGCTCAACATCACGCACCCCTGCAAGCAGGCGATCATTCCCCTGCTGGACGACCTGTCCGACGACGCCCGCAAACTCGGTGCGGTCAACACGGTCCACATCGACGGCGGGCGCCTGATCGGCCACAACACTGATTGGTCCGGATTCGCGCGCAACATGGACGAGGGCCTCGAGGGTGCGCCCATGAACCGCGTCGTGCAACTCGGGGCGGGCGGGGCCGGGGCGGCGGTCGCGTACGCCGCCCTCACCCGGGGCGTCGGGCATTTCACGATCATCGACGCCGACGCCACGCGCTCGACGGCTCTGCGCGACTCGCTCGCCGAACTGTTCCCGGACCGGGAAATCGCTGCCGGTGACCTCTCTGCCGTGCCCGCCGCGGTCGGTGCGGCCCAGGGTCTCATCCATGCGACGCCGATCGGCATGGCGGCCCACCCCGGCATCGCACTCGACGCCGCACTGCTGCGCCCCGACCTGTGGGTCGCGGATGTCGTCTACCGTCCGGCCGAAACCGAACTCCTCCGCCGCGCGCGCGAGATCGGCGCCCGGACGCTCAGCGGGATCGGCATGACCATCGGTCAGGCCGTCGACTCCTTCCGCATCTTCACCGGCCTCGAACCGGACGCCCAGCGGATGCGTGAGCACATGGGTCTGCTGTTGGAAGCGGAGGACGCCGCCGCGCTCGCGGGCGCGTAAGAGCCCTCGCGCCCCACTCTCTCTGCAAGCCGCACCCCATTTCTGCGTCCGCACCACTTTTAAGGCGCGAAACGGAAGTTGTCAACCTGTCTGAGACACGTTGGTGTTGATTCCCGTCGGTCCGGGAAGGGCTGGTGCTACCGGTCTGGCCCGGAACCGTTCGGGAT
>NZ_JBHUSF010000532.1:0-3370 GCF_042673295.1 Rhodococcus sp. NPDC057014 | reverse complement strand
AAGTGGAGACAGTACCGATCCAGATGCCCGACGGAACCACCACTCCGGTTCGCCTGTTTCCCGGCCCGGACGACGCCCCCGTGATCGTGGTGTTTCCCGGCCTGGGAATTCCCGCCGGCTACTACGAACCCTTCGCCGAGGAACTCGTGTCCCGCGGTTTCAACGCGGCGATCGGCGAACTCCGCGGCCAGGGCGACAGCCGCCCCCGCCCGAGCAGCGACAGCACCTACGGCTACCACGAACTGGTGGCCCTCGACTTTCCCGCGATCTTCGAGGTGGTGCGCGAGCGTTTTCCGGCGGCGACGCCGTTCCTGCTGGGGCACAGCATGGGCGGCCAGCTCGGCGTGATGTACGGGGCGCGGATCCGGGGCCGGCTCGGCGGGATCGTGCTCGTCGCGTCGGGGTCGCCGTATCACCGCGGATTCCCCGGGATCCATGCCCCGCGGATGCTCGTCGGCGCCGCGGCGATGTCGATGACCGCCAACCTGGCCGGGTTCTGGCCCGGCGACAAACTGGACATCGGCGGGTTCGGGCGGCAGTCGAAGGTGCTGATCACCGACTGGTCGCGATTCGCCCGCACCGGCAGGATCGAACCCGACGGCGCCGACATCGACTACGAGGAGCGCATCGCCCGGCTGACACTGCCGGTGCTGTCCGTGACCGTCGAAGGCGACGATCTGGCTCCGGAATCGGCGGCGAAGAACCTCCTCGCGAAACTCCCCAACGCCGACGTCACGCTGTGGCACCAGCCGCAACCGCTCGGCCACAACGGGTGGATCCGCGAGCCTGCAAGCACCGTCGACCGGATCGTCGACTGGATCCACGACCACACCTGACCTGTGAGTACTTGTTAACCGCGGGCGGTTAACAAGTACTCACAGGTGGGTCAACGGGTGAGCTGCTCCCACAGGAACGTGAACGTCAGCGCCGACTTGAACGCGGCCTGCGCGTTGTCCGCCGCGCCGCCGTGCCCGCCCTCGATGTTCTCGTAGTACCAGACGTCGTGGCCCTGTTCCTCGAGCAGCGCCGTCATCTTGCGGGCATGGCCGGGATGGACGCGGTCGTCGCGGGTGGAGGTGGTGAGGAGGATCGGCGGGTAGTCCGCCGCCGGGTCGGTGTTCTGATACGGCGAGTACTCGCCGATGAACTTCCAGTCGTCCGGGTTGTCCGGGTCACCGTACTCGGCCATCCACGACGCCCCGGCGAGCAGCAGGTGGTACCGCTTCATGTCGAGGAGCGGAACCTGGCACACGATCGCGCCGAACAACTCCGGATAGCGGGTGAGCATGACACCCATGAGCAGTCCGCCGTTGCTGCCGCCCTGGATTCCGAGCTGCTTCGACGTCGTGATGCCCCGGGCCACGAGGTCGCGGGCGACGGCGGCGAAGTCCTCGAACGCCTTGTGCCTGCCCTCCCGCACCGCCTGGGTGTGCCACGACGGGCCGTACTCGCCGCCGCCGCGGATGTTCGCGACCACGTACGCGCCGCCGCGTTCGAGCCACGCGAACCCGACCGACCCGCTGTACCCGGGGACCATCGAGTTCTCGAAGCCGCCGTACCCGTACAGCATGGTGGGGCAGGGTCCGGTCACGTCGTCGCGGCGTACCACGAAGTAGGGGATCTCGGTTCCGTCGTCGGACACCGCGAAGTGCTGCGACACCGACATGCCGTCCGCGTCGAAGAACGAGGGCGCCTGCTTGACGGGTTCGAGCGCACCACCGATCGAGCCGTACAGCAGTGTCGCCGGCGTGGTGAATCCGCTGGAGTTGACGAAGAAGTCGTCGCCGGTGCGCGGGTCGGTGCTGATGACCCCGCTCGCTGTGAGTTCCGGGACCCCGTCGAGCGGCTTCTCCTCCCAGCCGTTGTCGTTCGGCGTGAGCACCGACAGTTTGGTCTGCACGTCCGACAGTCGCACGAGGAGGAGGTGGTTCCTCGTCCACGTTCCCTGTTCGAGGGACGTGTGCTCGTCCGGAGTGAACAGCGGCGTCAGCTCACGGGACCCGCCGAGGAAGTCGGCGTAGTTCGCGACGAGCAGCGACCCGGCCGGGTAGACGGTGCCGTCCACCTCCCAGTCGGTGCGCGGACGGATGGTCAGCCACTCGCGGTACACGGACGAACCCGCGTCGTCCGGGGTGTCGATCCGGACCTTCGACCCGTCGGGGAGCAGTTCGTAGCGTTCGGAGTTGTAGAAGTCCATCGACCGGCCGACGAAGTGCCGCTCGTACCCGGGGGTGTCGTCGTACGACGCGCCGACGGACACGTCGGTGGTCTCGCCCTCGAAGACGGTGACCGCCTCGGTGAACGGGGTGCCGCGATGCCAGCGCTTCGCGATCCTCGGATAGCCGGAGTCGGTCATCGAGCCCTCGCCGAAGTCGGTCCCGACGTACACGGTGTCCTTGTCGATCCAGCTGATGCTGGTCTTCGCCTCGGGGACGTCGAACGCGTGGTCGCCGCCGACGAATTCGCGCTTCTCGAGGTCGAATTCGCGCACCACGGACGCGTCGGCGCCGCCGCGGGAGAACGACAGCAGGGCACGCGACTGCTCGGGTCGCAGCACGCTGGCGCCTGCCCATACCCAGTTCTCGCCCTCCCGTTCGGCGAGTGCGTCGACGTCGAGCAGGACGTCCCAGTCGGGGTTGTCGGTGCGGTACTGCTCCAGGGTGGTGCGCCGCCAGATGCCGCGCTTGTGCTCGCCGTCGCGCCAGAAGTTGTACAGGTACTCGCCGCGCATGCCCGCATAGGGGATCCGGTCGTCCGTGTCGAGCACGTCCAGGATCCGGCTCTCCAGCGCGGAGAACCGGGCGTTCTCCGTGTACTCGGCGAGCGTGCGGGCGTTGCGCTCCCGCACCCAGTCGAGTGACCGTTCCGCGGTGACATCTTCGAGCCAGAGGAAGGGATCCGTCATGGCGCCATTCTTGCAGGCGGTGTCGTGCCTGGTCGCGGCGGCAAAGGTGTGACAGATGAGGCTACCCGCGGGTAACGCGACCGCGTGGAGACAGCGAATCGGGACGGGACTACCCTGAACAACCGTGACCTCACACTATGACGTCGTTGTCCTCGGAGCCGGTCCCGGTGGGTACGTCGCTGCTATCCGCGCGGCACAACTCGGACTGAGCACTGCCATCATCGAGCAGAAGTACTGGGGCGGTGTGTGCCTGAACGTGGGCTGCATCCCCTCGAAGGCTCTTCTCCGCAATGCCGAACTTGCGCATCTCTTCACAAAAGAGGCCAAGTTGTTCGGCATCTCGGGTGAGGCGTCCTTCGACTTCGGCGCAGCGTTCGACCGCAGCCGCAAGGTTGCCGAGGGCCGCGTCAAGGGCATCCACTTCCTGATGAAGAAGAACAAGATCCCCGAGTACGACGGCAAGGG
>NZ_JBHUSF010000531.1:0-3410 GCF_042673295.1 Rhodococcus sp. NPDC057014 | reverse complement strand
TCGCGAACTCGCGTGCCAGGTCCCGGATCGCCAGACGGTCCTCGGTGAGATACCGCGGTGAATCTGTCCGCGGCTGCGACGGCCGATGCGTCATGGATACTCCTCCACTCGAACTACGGGGCGCGTGAAACGGGGAACTCGCGGTTCCGCACTCGGATCACATTAACGCTTGTTCACCCAGTAGAGCACGGCCGGGAGCACACCGTCAATGCCGAACCTGCCTGAATCAGGCGGGGCGGTACCCCACCAGGTTGAGCGCGTAGATGCCGTACGAATCCGCTACCGCCTGCGCGGACAGGGGGCCGTCCGGCCGGTACCAGAGCGCGATGCCTGCACACATGGTCAGTACGGCGGTCACCGCCTGATGGACGTGCGGAACATCGAAGTCGCCGCCCGCTACCCCCGCCTCGGCGATGGTGACGAACAGGTGCTCCTGGGCGTCGCGCGAGCCCACCACCCGTTTGCGATCGACCTCGTCGAGATATCGCAGTTCGGTGTTGGCCACCAGGCACGCACGCTGGTTGCGTGCGGTGTACAGCGAATGCGCGACCACCGCGGCCGTCCACTGCTCAGCGGGCGCGGCACCCGCCTTGCGCAGGGCATTCCTGGTGGCGGTGAACTGCTCGTCACTGGCCGCGCGCAGGATCTCGACGAGAAGTTCGTCCTTGTTGTCGAAGTGGTTGTAGACGTTGGCGGCGCTGCACCCGGCGCGTTTGGCGATGGTGCGCATGGTCGCGGCATGAAAGCCGGCGGTGTAGAACTCCTCCAGCGCTGCGTCCAGAATCCGCTGCCTGACGTGGGGAATCACCGCACTGCTTGACCGAGTGTTCATCCCTCGGAGGGTAGAGGCACCGCGCTGGGTGAGCAACGATCCGGCCGGAAATCGCAGTTCAGCAACCCTCCACCATGGGGAAGCGTGGGGCCGACCCTCGGTCTTGACCCACGACACATCGTCGATTATGGTCCCCATCACATGAACGGTCGTTAATGACCGCTTCGCACATTCCGCACATCGCACCGTGGAGGTATGCCGCCTTGAGCACCCTCGAAGAACGAATTGGCCGCCTGGAAGACCTGGAGGCCATCCGATACCTCGATGCGCAGTACTGCCGCCATCTCGACGACGGCAACTGGGACGCCCTCATGGACCTGTTCACCGACGACGGCGAATTCGACGGGCTGTCCCACCCGAAGGGCAAAAGCGAGATGCGGGAGTTCTTCGCCGGACTCGCCCCCGGTGGGCTCACCGCGTTCTGGCACTTCATCACCAACCTGGAGATCGACCTCGACGGCGACCGCGCCACCGTCCGCTCGTTCCTGTGGCAGCCGTGCGTGACCGACGGCACCGCCTCGATCGCCGCAGGCCGTTACACCGACGAGGCCGTCAAGATCGACGGTCGCTGGTTGTATCGCGTCAAGCAGGTGCGTTTCCACTACTTCGGGCCGCTGGCCGAGGGCTGGGACGAGAACCGGTTCGCCCTGGATTCGGCGCGGCGCGCGGCGGTGAACGCATGACAACCGAGTCGCCCGCCACGGCGTCGAGAGCATGGTCGCCGATCCTCGCGCTGCCGGAGTTCGTCGAACTGCGGCGTCGGCGGCGTGCCGTCACCACCGCACTCGGCCTGATCGCGATCGTAATGTTCGCCGGCTTCCTCGTCGGATTCGCCTACTTCCCCGAGTTCCTGGGCGACAACACGGTATTCGGCATTCCGCTGTCGCTGTGGGTGGTGTTCTCCCAGTTCGCCGGCACCTGGGTGCTGGTGTACGCATACTTCCGACTCTCCCGCACGTACATCCAACCCGCCGCCGATGCCGCCGTCCTGGCCATCGCACAACGTGATCAGGAGCATGCCTCATGACCGGCGACGCCGATTTCCTCGCCATCGGCATCTGTGCCGCCGTCATCTCCCTCACGTTGTGGGTGACGTTCGCCGCGTCGCGCCGAAGTCGCAGCGCCACCGGGTTCTTCGCCGCGGGCCGCTCGATCACCGGGTGGCAGAACGGTTTCGCGATCGCCGGCGAATTCATTTCCGCGGGCAGTTTCCTCGGGACCACGGGGTTGATCTTCTACAAGGGCGTCGACGGTGCCGTCATTCTCTGCACGTCGGTGGTCTCGTTCCTCCCCGTCCTCTTCCTCCTCGCCGAGAAGATGCGCAACGTCGGAAAGTTCACTCTCGCCGACGTTCTGGTGTTCCGGACCGGCGCCCGACGGGTCCGGGTGGTGGTCGCGCTCAGTACCATCGTCACCGGCACCTTCGTGCTGCTCGCCCAACTCGTGGCGGCAGGGGTGCTGCTCGAGTCGGTGTCGGGGATCCCGTTCGGCCTGTCCGTTGTGGTGGCCGGTTCGCTCATGGGCATCTACGTCTTCGTCGGCGGCATGCTCGCGACCACGTGGGTTCAGGTGATCAAGTCGTCCATCCTGTCGATCCTGGCGGTCGTGGTGTGCCTGGGAATCCTGGCGAAGTTCGGTTTCAGCTTCCCCGGAATGCTCGGGGCGGCCACGTCGAACGCCGCCGCCGGTGACGCGATCCTCTCGCCGGGTCTGATCTTCGGGCAGACCGGCGCGATCAACCTGATCTCGTACTCCCTGGCGTTCGCGCTCGGAACGGCCGGCATGGCGCACATCCTGATCCGCTTCTTCACCGTCCCCGAGGCCGCGACCGCGCGAAAGTCGCTGGGCTGGACCGTCGCGCTGTGCAGCATCTTCTACCTGATCGTCATCGTGATGGGCTTCGGCACCGCAGCGCTCCTCGGTCCCGACGGGGCGGATCGCGTCGGCGCCGGCGGCAATCTCGCGGCACCCACGCTGGTCACGGAACTCGGCGGAGGCGTCGGCACCATCGGCGGTTCCATCGCACTGGCCATGGTGGCGGCCGTGGCATTCGCGAGCATCGTCGCCGTCGTCGCGGGCGTCGTGATCTCGGCCGCGGGAACGTTCGCCCACGACGTGTGGCCCACGCTCACCCGCCGGAAGTCCGCCGACGCGAACACGGAGACGGCGGACGCCCGCGAGGCCAAGGTCGCCCGGTACGCGGCGGTCGCGTTCAGCGTCGCCGCTATCGGACTGACGATGGCGATCGGCGACAGCACCAACATCACCTATTTCATGGGAATGGCCTTCATGGTCGCAGGCAGTGCGCACCTGCCCAGCCTGCTGCTCAGCCTGGGCTGGCGGCGATTCAACAGCACCGGCGCCATCTGGGGAATCTCGGTGGGACTGACATCCACCGTCGTCAGCCTGATGTTCACCGAGGCGCTCTGGCTGGGCAGTGGACCGGCGCCGCTGACCATTCAGCTGCCGGTGATCATCACGATGCCGCTCGGGTTGGCCGCAGCCGTGATCGGCTCGCTCGCCGCCGAACGCCGTCACGGACGGTCGGCCGACCGGGACGAGAAGTTCGCCGAAATGC
>NZ_JBHUSF010000530.1:0-3444 GCF_042673295.1 Rhodococcus sp. NPDC057014 | reverse complement strand
CCCGGCGAGGGTGAGCGGCCGGACGTCGGCTACTAGGACTTCGGCAGGTTCAGGCGTGATTCGGTGGCGGCGAGCAGCACGCACGTCGCGACACCGTTCATCGACTTGTCCAGATCCTCCATCGAGGGGAAGCTCGGCGCGAGCCGGATGTTCTTGTCTTCCGGGTCGATTCCGTACGGGAACGCCGATCCGGCGGCGGTGAGCGCGATCCCCGCGTCCTTCGCCAGGGCGATGACGCGCTTCGCGGTGCCCTCGACGACGTCCAGGCTGATGAAGTACCCGCCCTTCGGCTCCGTCCACGACGCCACCTTCGACGCCCCGAGACGGTCCTCGAGGATCTTCAGGACGAGCGCGAACTTCGGCGCCAGGATCTCGCGGTGCTTCTCCATGTGGGCGCGGACACCGTCGGCGTCACCGAAGAACCGCAGGTGACGCAGCTGGTTCAGCTTGTCCGGGCCGATGCTCTTCTTGCCGAGGAACTTCTGGTACCAGGCCAGGTTCGCGGTGGAGGAACCGAAGAAGCTGACGCCCGCACCGGCGAACGTGATCTTCGACGTCGACGCGAACACGAGCGGCCGGTTGGGGTGACCCGCCTCCGCGGCCATCCCGAGGATGTCCAGCGACGGCGCCGTCTCGCCGACCAGCGGATGCACCGCGTAGGCGTTGTCCCAGAACAGCCGGAAGTCGGGGGCGGCGGCCGGCATCGATGCCAGCGCCCGCGTGACCTCTTCCGAGTACACCGCGCCCGTGGGGTTGGAGTAGTTGGGAACGGCCCACAGACCCTTGATCTGCGGATCGTTCGCGACGAGTTCGGCGATGACGCCGACGTCGGGGCCGTCCGGGCGCATCGGCACCGGGATCATCTCGATGCCGTAGGTCTCGGTGATCCCGAAGTGCCGGTCGTAGCCGGGTGCCGGGCACAGGAACTTGATCTTCTCCTCCTGCGCCCAGGGGCGCGGGGAGTCGGGGGTGCCGTGCAGCAGGGCGAACACGACGTTGTCGTGCATGATCTCGAGGCTGGCGTTGTTGCCGGCGAGCAGGTTCTCGACAGGGATGCCGAGCAGTTCACCGAAGATGGCGCGCAGTTCCGGCAGACCGGTGAGCCCGCCGTAGTTGCGGGTGTCGGTGCCGTTGCCGTCGCGGAAGTCGCCGTCACCGGGCAGCGTCAGCAGCGCCGCCGACAGATCCAGCTGCTCGGGCGAGGGCTTACCGCGGGTGAGGTCGAGCGTGAGCTTCTCCGTCTTCAGCTGCGCGTAGCTCGCAGTCTGGCGCTCATGCTCCGAAAGTAGTTCCTCATGGCTCATCAACCCGATCTGGGTCTGGTTGGTCATCAGGAGCGGCCTCTCACCGACGTCGTGGGTCGGGTATGCGAAAGATAGGGGACCCCGCGCACCCGGCAGAGCCCGTTGACCCTTGCTGCCTTCCGGCCCTGGGGGAGTTCACAGGATGCGCGCCGCGCGGGATCCACCACAGAGTGTAGACGGCCCCGAGCCGGTACCGGGATCCACCCCGGCCGGGCGTCGACGCCGCACGTCAGACCACGGCCAGTGCTACGGTCGCCCCCGCATTCGGCCACCGTCGGCAAAGGATCGGGATGAAACTCAGAAGGACAGCACACGCAGCCACCCTCGCCGTCGTCGTCGCAGCACTGTCGGCGTGCGGCGGGAGCAGCGAAGACGCGGCCACGTCCGATGCGGTCAGCTGGGACGCGGCCGAGCCGTGCTCGCTCGCGGACGACGCGACTCTCGCACCTCTCCTGACCGCAGGCGCCGGCGCCGGCGAGGGCACCGCAACCGACAGTCCCGAGCGTCGCGCGTGCACGTGGGGCAAACCCGAGGCGCTCAACACTGTGACCGTCACCACCACGAGCGCGCCGGAACCGGTCGATCCGCTGCGGACGATCGCCGTCGGCGGACTCGAGGGCCGGGCGCTCGCCGAGAGCAAGTACCAGTGCATCCTCGAGGTCACCACCGACGCGGGCACCCTGTCGATCGAGACGAAATTCGGTCTGGACGCCACCGGGAACCCGGACACGTCCTGCGACCGATCCGTGCCCCTCGCCGAGCACGCGCTAGGACGGCTGAAGTGGGCGTAGAACCGGCGGCCACCTGGTGGTTTAACGGTGAGCCGTCGTCGTTGGGTATGCTCCTCCACGGAGGATTCGCCTAGTGGCCTATGGCGCTCGCCTGGAACGCGGGTTGGGTTAACGCCCTCAGGGGTTCAAATCCCCTATCCTCCGCCACAGGAACCCCTGTGAACCGCCGAAAAGTGGTTCGCAGGGGTTTCTTGCATCCCGGGCACACCGGCGGCGCCGCCCCCGGAGCGCCCGCCTGCAGACCCGTCCGCACCGAGAATCCCAGGCCACGACGGGCACAACCCGTTATCTCCCTGTTATCGTCTCCGGTGCAGCGTTCGCTGTGCAGTGTCTGGTACGAGATAGAAGGACATTCGGATGGCGATACGTCGCACCCGCGCGCTGATCGTGGGCCTGGTCGCAGTGTTGGCATCGGGCCTCGTGTCCGTACTGGCCGGAACCGGCATCGCGCATGCCGACTCGGCCCTGATCTCGGTGTACTCACCGTCGATGGACAAGGACATTCCCGTCAAGGTGCTCAAGGCCGCGGGCGGCGGTCCCGCGCCGACGCTGTACCTGCTCGACGGTCTGCGCGCGCCGGACGACAACAACGGCTGGCTGATCGAGACCGACGTGGAGAACTTCTTCGCCGGCAAGCACGTCAACGTGGTCATCCCGTTCGGCGGCGGCGGCACCTTCTACTCCGATTGGCTGCGCGACGACCCGAAGCTGGGCCGCGTCAAGTGGGAGACGTTCCTGACCAAGGAGCTGCCCCCGGTGATGGCTTCGCAGTTCGGCAGTGACGGCGTGAACAACGCGGTCGCCGGTCTGTCGATGAGCGGCACCTCCGCGCTGAACCTCGCCACTCACCACCCCGACTTCTACAAGGCCGTCGCCTCCTACAGCGGGTACCCGACGGCCAGCTCGCCCGGCTTCGCGCAGGGCATCCAGGTTTCGGTCGCCCAGATGGGCGGCAACGCGCTGAACATGTGGGGCTTCTGGCCGTCGGCGACGTGGCTCCGCAACGACCCGCTGCTCAACGTCGGCGCGCTGCGCGGCAAGTCCGTCTACATCTCGTCCGGTGCCGGTTCGGCGGCCGGCGATCCCACGGTCGACCCGGACAGCAAATCGTTCGACCCGGTGAAGTTCTCGCAGACGGTTCCCCTCGAGACCGCCTCGGGTCTGAGCAGCAGGTCCTTCGTCCCCGCGGCGAAGGCCGCAGGCGCCAACCTGCAGACGCACATTGCGGACGAGGGCCTGCACACGTGGAACTACTGGCAGGACCGCCTGCACGAGTCCTGGGCCAGCACGATCGCGCCCGCCCTCGGCACGTCCTAGTCGAGGCGTTCCGATCACCTGAACTCCGCCAC
>NZ_JBHUSF010000529.1:0-3457 GCF_042673295.1 Rhodococcus sp. NPDC057014 | reverse complement strand
GTGTGGGGCCTTCGTCGTCGAAGCAGGAAGACGGAAAAGCTATTCGTCGAGGGGAATGTCGGTGCGCTGCTCGAAGTCCTTGATCGACTCGGCGTACGAGTGGACGTGCCTGCTCATGCGTCGTACCGCGGCCTCGGCGTCCTTCTCGCGAATTGCCCTGGTCACCGAGCGGTGCGCCTTGACGGTGATCTCGCGAACCTTGTCGTCGATGAATCCTTCGTTCTCGGTCGCGGCGTAGATGGCCCGCGAGAGCGAGATCATGAGACCTGACAACAGTTCGTTGTGGCTGGCGCTCGCGACGGCGACGTGCCAATCGATGTTCGCCTGAAGGAAGTCGTCGAGTTTGTCGCCTGCTCCGGCGATGTCGTCGTTGGCGGCGTCCAGTCGGGCGAGATCCTCGTCGGTGCGATGGCGGGCGGCGAGTTGTGCGCAGAACGGTTCGATCGCCTCGCGGGTCTCGAGCAGTGCGGCGAGGCGGATCTGACGACCACGGATGAGCAGTGCCACCGTGTCGGCCATGGACTGTTCACCCGGTCGCTGAACGAAGGCGCCACCGGCCCGGCCCGCCTTGATGCGGACGAGTCCCTGTACTTCGAGGATTCGCAGGGCCTCGCGCACCGTGGTGCGGCTCATCTTCGTCTGGACGACGAGTTCGCGCTCCGGTGGCAGCGGTGTGCCCTCGACGTAGTCCCCGCTGAGAATGCGCTCGCGCAGTTCGTTGGCAAGGACGTCCGACGCCTTCGGTACCTCCATCGGTGTCAACTGAATGGAGGAACGTCCGTTCCGGGTGGTGTTCGGCACGGCTGGTGGCATGGCTCCCCGCCCTCTCTGGTCTAACGGTCAGACCTAATATACCATTGGGTTCTCGCTGCACTTGTCTTGCAGCCTATTCTTCGTCTCATCGAGAGGACCAGTTGTATGCGCTGGGAACTGTCAGAAGAGCAGGAAATGTTCACCGAAGCCCTCGACGGCTGGCTCGGACGGTTCGCCGCTCCGGCGAATGTCCGCAAGTGGGGTGAATCGGGAGATCCTGCCGAATTCGAACAGAAATTCGTCGAGGAGGGCTGGTTCTCCGCCGGTCTCGACGAGAAAATCGGTGGTCAGGGCGGTGGTCTGCTCGAACTGGCATTGACTGCCGAGGCGCTGGGCCGGTACGCCGCTCCGGCGAGTGCCTGGACCGCGTCGGTTCTCGCGGCACCCATGCTGCCCGCCGACATCGCCTCCGACGTGCTGGCCGGAGGTGGGTTCGCCGCGGTTGCCGTCGACGCGACCCGTCCGTTCGGCGTCGCCGACTCGGTGCGCGCCGACGAGACCGGCGCACTGACCGGTCGCGTCGCGACGGTGCTCGGCGCCGAACGGGCAAAACTACTGGTCGTCCCCGCGACGGACCCCGACGGAACCGCCGCCCTGTACCTCGCGCGCGTCGACGACCCCGGCGTCGCGGTCGAACCGCGGCACCTCCTCGACCCGTCCCGTGCGGCCGCGGACGTCCGGTTCGACAACGCCGCCGGACAGCGCCTCGACGTCGACGCGGCCACCGCGCTCGAGGACGCCGGACTGCGGGCGGCCGTGCTCGTGGCCGCGGACTCGCTCGGGGCGATGGACCGCATGCTGCGGCTCGCGGTGGATTACAGCAAGCAACGCCACCAGTTCGGCGTCCCGATCGGGTCGTTCCAGGCTGTGAAGCACGCTGCGGCAGGCATTCTCGTCTCCGTCGAGGCGGGACGTTCCATCGCCTACTACGCCGCGGCCTCGGTCGATCTCGGCCTCGCCGACCGTGCGATCCACGCCGCGGTCGCCAAGGCTCAGGTGCCGCGAAATGCGGTGCAGGCGGCTGACAGCGCCCTCGTGATGCACGGCGCGATCGGCTACACGTGGGAACACGACCTGCACCTCTACTACAAGCGCGCCAAGCTCGACGAGAAGTTGTTCGGGGGCCCGGGCGTGTGGAACGAGCGCCTGGCGCGGGATCTGCCCCTCCTGCCCGCCGCCGGGTGATCTGCCGTTGACTTTTTGGTCTGTCCTTTAGTAACTTAAGTCCAAACGGAACCAACGACGACGGGACGTGCTGTGGACTTTGATCTGACCGAGGATCAGGCGACGATCCGAGATGCGGTGCGAGAGCTGGCCGGCAAGTTCGACGAGCAGTACTGGGTGGAGAAGGACAGCGAGCACGAGTTCCCCACCGAGTTCTACGACGCGTTCGCCAAGGGCGGCTGGCTCGGCATCACCACGCCCGAGGCGTACGGCGGGCACGGTATGGGAATCACCGAGGCCTCGATCCTGCTGGAGGAAGTCGCCGCTTCCGGCGCCGGCATGAACGGCGCGAGTTCGATGCACCTGTCGATCTTCGGAATGCACCCGGTGATCGTGCACGGCTCCGAGGAACTCAAGCAGCGCACCCTTCCGCGGATCGTCGACGGCGACCTGCACGTCTGCTTCGGTGTCACCGAGCCCGGCGCCGGCCTCGACACCACCAGGATCACCACCTTCGCGCGGCGTGAGGGCGACAAGTACATCGTCAACGGCCGCAAGGTCTGGATCTCCAAGGCGATGGAGTCGGAGAAGATCCTTCTCCTCACCCGCACCACGAAGTTCGAGGACGCGAAGAAGAAGACGGACGGTCTGACGCTGTTCCTCACCGACCTGGACCGCTCGAAGGTCGACATCCGCCCGATCAAGAAGATGGGGCGCAACGCGGTCACGTCGAACGAATTGTTCATCGACAACCTCGAGATCCCCGTCGAGGACCGCGTCGGCGAGGAAGGCAAGGGCTTCAAGTACATCCTCGACGGCCTCAACCCGGAGCGCATGCTCGTCGCATCGGAGGCCCTCGGCATCGGCCGGGCCGCCCTGCGCCGCGGCGTCCAGTACGCCAACGAACGTGAGGTGTTCGGCCGCCCCATCGGCATGAATCAGGGACTGCAGTTCCCACTCGCCGATTCGCTGGCCCGACTCGACGCCGCGGAACTCGTCCTGCGCAAGGCGACGTGGCTCTACGACAACGGGAAGCCCTGCGCCCGCGAGGCCAACATGGCCAAATATCTCTGCGCCGACGCCGGTTTCCAGGCCGCGGACCGCGCACTGCAGACCCACGGCGGCATGGGCTACTCGGAGGAGTACCACGTGGCCCGGTACTTCCGCGAAGCCCGCCTGACCAAGATCGCCCCGCTCAGCCAGGAGATGGTTCTCAACTACCTCGGCGAGCACGTCCTCGGCCTTCCCAGGAGCTACTGATGTTCGAACTCACCGGAAAATCCGCCCTCGTGACCGGTGCCGGCAGCGGCATCGGTGCCTCGGTCGCGCAGGCCTACGCGCGAGCAGGCGCGGCCGTGCTCGTCACCGACGTCGACGGCGAGGCCGCTGCGGCCGTGGCCGCGGTGTTGACCCCCGCCGGCGGGTGGGCGGAGTACGCGGCCCCCGACGTCCGCGGCGGCGTCGCGGCCGCCCCGGCGGC
>NZ_JBHUSF010000528.1:0-3461 GCF_042673295.1 Rhodococcus sp. NPDC057014 | reverse complement strand
GCTGTTCGACGGCGGCGCCGCGACCGGAATCCACGGAATCGACCGGTTCGACCTCCGCGTCACCGCGGCGGAGACGTTCGACGCCGACGGCATCCCGTCCGGTGTCACGGTGAGCCTCGCGTTCGCCACCGATCTGTTCGACCCCGGTACTGTTCGTCGACTCGGCGAACGATTGAGCCGAATCCTGGAAGCGGTCACCGGCGACCCCGGACTCGCCGTCGGCGACATCGACATCCTGTCCGACACCGAACGGGCCACCCTCGTCCCGGTACCCGGCTCCCCCGGGCGGCCGGGGCGCACGCTCCCCGAATTGTTCTCGGCGGCAGCCGAAGCCAACCCCGGCGGCGTCGCGCTCTCGTATCTCGGAATCGACGTGACGTACCGGGAATTGGACGAGCGCTCCAACCAGCTGGCCCGCGTCCTGATCGAACACGGCATCGGGCCGGAGAACGTCGTGGCACTGGGCATGACCCGATCGATCGAGTCGGTGCTGTCGATGCTCGCGGTCGCCAAGTCGGGTGCGGCATTCCTGCCCGCCGACCCGAACTACCCCGCCGAGCGGATCGAGCACATGCTCGACGACTCGGGCGCCGCACTGGGTGTGACCGTGTCGGCCGTGCGGTCCCGGCTACCCGGATCGGTGCCGTGGCTGGTGCTCGACGAAGACGCGTTCCGGTCGCACAGTGCCGGTCGGCCGGCCTCGGCCGTCACCGACGCCGACCGGGTTCGGCCCCTCCGGCCCGAGAATCCGGCGTACGTGATCTACACGTCCGGTTCGACGGGCAAGCCCAAAGGGGTCGTGGTCACCCACAGCGGCCTGGACAACTTCGCGGCCGAGCAACGCACCCGATCCGGTGCGACGCACACCTCCCGGATCCTGCACTTCTCCACACCGAGTTTCGACGCGTCCGTCTCCGAGTACCTGCACGTGTTCGCCGCCGCGGCGACCATGGTGATCGCCCCGCCCACGATCTACGGCGGCGAAGAACTGTCCCGGTTCCTGCAGTCGGAGCGGGTCACGCACGGATTCGTCACCACCGCGGCGCTCGGCACCATCGAGCCGGACGGACTCTCCGACTTACGGGACGTGGTGTTCGGCGGCGAGGCGTGTCCGCCGGAACTGGTGCAGCGGTGGGCGCCCGGCCGCCGGCTGTCCAATGCGTACGGGCCCACCGAGGCCACCGTCATGTCGAACATCAGCGCACCGCTGTCCCCGGACGGCGCCGTCACGCTGGGCGGCCCGCTCCGCGGTTTCCGCGAGGTCGTCCTCGACGAACGTCTGACACCGGTGCCCGCCGGGGTGGCCGGGGAGTTGTACATCGCCGGCGACGGCCTCGCCCGCGGATACCACGGCAGGTCGGCGCTCACGGCGGAGCGATTCGTGGCAGACCCGTTCGGCGGCCCCGGCGAGAGGATGTACCGCACCGGGGACGTCGTGCGGTGGCGACCCGACCGCACACTGGAGTATCTGGGCCGCAGTGATTTCCAGGTGAAGGTGCGCGGATTCCGCATCGAACTCGGCGAGATCGACACGGTCCTCCACACCCATCCGCGGGTGCGGACCGCCGTGACGATGCAGCACACGGCGCCGTCCGGCGACCCGGTGCTCGTGTCGTACGTGCTGCCCGCAGCCGGGCAGCACGTCACCGTGACCGAGTTGACGGACCACACCGCACGGCAACTGCCGACGTACATGGTGCCTGCGGCGATCGTGATACTGGACGAGTTGCCGTTGACACCGGTGGGGAAACTCGATCGAGCTGCCCTCCCCGCGCCGGAATTCCTGTCCACGACCGCCGAATTCCGCGCCCCCGCCACCGCGGAGGAGAAGGCCGTCGCCCGGGTGTTCGCGGACGTCCTCGGCGTGGAGCGAATCGGTCTCGACGACAGCTTCTTCGACCTCGGCGGGAACTCGCTCGTCGCGACGAGGGTCGTCGCACGGGTGAATGCCGCACTCGGCGTCGAACTCGTGGTGCGGACCCTGTTCGAGGCGCCGACCGTGGAGGCGTTGGCCGAACGCATCGGGAGTGCGCACGCGAGGCCCTCGGGCCGCCCGGACCTCGTCGCGCAGCAGCGTCCCGACCGGATCCCGCTCTCGCTTGCCCAGCAGCGCCTGTGGTTCGTCAATCAGTACGACACCTCCTCGCCCGCCTACAACATCCCGATGGCGTTGCGCCTGAACGGAACCCTCGACGTGGACGCGCTCCGAATCGCGGTCGGGGACATCCTCGACCGACACGAATCGCTGCGCACCGTGTATCCGGCGTCCGTGGACGGACCGCATCAGGTGATCCAGCCACTGGGCGGGATGATTCCGGATCTGGAGCCGAGAACCGTCGGGGACGAGGCGGCGTTGCGTGCGCGAATGGCCGAGTTGGCCGGTCGGGGCTTCGACGTGAGCACCGAGGTGCCCGTCCGCGGCGCCCTGTTCCGGGCCGACCGGGGCGACCACGTTCTCGTGCTGGTGGTGCACCACATCTCGGCGGACGGGGCGTCGCTGGCTCCGCTCGCCCGCGACCTGATGGTGGCGTACTCGGCGCGGGTGCAGCAACAGCCGCCGGACTGGCGACCGCTGCCCGTGCAGTACGCCGACTACAGCCTCTGGCAGAGGGCGGCCCTCGGCAGCGAAGACAATCCCGGCAGTGTGATGTCGGCGCAAGTGGCGTACTGGAAGCAGACGCTGTCCGGTCTGCCCGACGCGATCGACCTTCCCCTGGACCGACCAAGGCCCACCGACAGGGCGCTCCGCGGCGGGACCGTCCGGTTCACCGTGCCCGAGGACGACCACCGGGCGCTTCTCGCCCTCGCGCGGCAACACGATTCCACGATGTTCATGGTGATGCACGCGGCGCTCGCGGTGCTGACGGCCCGGCTGAGCGGGTCCGGAGACGTCGCGATCGGGACGCCGATCGCCGGGCGTGGCGAAGAAGCACTCGACGATGTCGTGGGGATGCTCGTCAACACCCTGGTCCTGCGCACGGCCGTCGACCCCGCAGCGGCGTTCGGCGACGTGCTGTCCCGGGTGCGGGAGGCGGATCTGGCGGCGTTCGGACACGCGGACGTGCCGTTCGAGAGTGTGGTGGACGCGGTCGCGCCGACCCGCTCGACCGCGTACTCACCGCTGTTCCAGATCTTGCTCGAGTTCCAGAACACCGCCCCGGTCCATGTGACCCTGCCGGGACTGACGGTGGAAACCGTCGACGTCGACCCTGGTGTCTCCAAGTTCGACCTGCAGTTGACGCTCACCGAGCAGTACGACGCGACGGGGACCGCAGCGGGCATCGACGCTTCGTTCACGTTCGCGTCCGACGTGTTCGACCGGGCGACGGTGGTGGGGTTCGGGGAGCGGTTCGTCCGGATTCTCGAGACGATCGCCGGGGATCCGGACATCGCGGTGGGGGATGTGGAGGTTCTGGGCGCGGCTGAGCGGGGGTTGGTGGTCGAGTCGTGGAACGCGACGT
>NZ_JBHUSF010000527.1:0-3474 GCF_042673295.1 Rhodococcus sp. NPDC057014 | reverse complement strand
GAGGAGGGGAGCGCCCCTCCAACCTCCACTAGCCCGCCGTTATCCGAAGACGCTGACACTCCGCGCCCCTGTTCAGCCCTGAGCTCAGGAAGATCTCACATGCATCAATCGCACCGTCACCGCGTCGTCATCATCGGATCCGGATTCGGCGGGCTGTTCAGTGCCCGCGCGCTGCGCCGCACCAATGTCGACGTGACGATGATCGCCCGCACCAATCACCACCTCTTCCAGCCCTTGCTGTATCAGGTGGCAACCGGGATCCTCTCCGAGGGAGAGATCGCGGCACCTACCCGGCTGATCCTGCGCGACCAGGCCAACACCTCGGTGCTCCTCGGCGACGTCACCGAAATCGACCTGGACCACAAGACGGTGATCTCGCGCCACCTCGGCCACACCACCACAACCCCCTACGACTCCCTCATCGTGGCCGCCGGCGCCCAACAGTCCTATTTCGGCAACGACCATTTCGCCGAACACGCACCGGGTTTGAAGACCGTCGACGACGCACTCGAACTGCGGGGCCGCATCCTTAGCGCATTCGACCGAGCCGAGCACACCGCCGACGCCACCGAGCGTCAACGGTTGCTCACCTTCGTGGTGGTCGGCGCCGGACCCACCGGGGTGGAGATGGCCGGTCAGATCGCCGAGCTCGCCGACCGGACCCTGGCCGGTGCCTATCGCAACATCGATCCCCGCGATGCTCGGGTCATCCTGCTCGACGCCGCGCCGAAGATACTACCTCCCTTCCAGGACAAGCTGAGCGCCAGCGCAACCGCACGGCTGATCAAGATGGGCGTCGACATCCAGCTCAACGCGATGGTCAGCGAAGTCGACGAGCACGGGCTGACGGTCCGCGACGCCGATGGCACCACCCGGCGCATCGAAGCCGCGTGCAAGATCTGGTCCGCGGGTGTGGCCGCCAGCCCCCTCGGACGTCAGCTCGCCGAACAATCCGGTGCCGGGCTCGACCGCGCCGGCCGCGTGCAGGTCGAATCAGACCTCACCCTGCCCGGGCACCCGGAGGTGTTCGTCGTCGGCGACATGATGAGTCTGGACAAGCTGCCCGGCGTTGCCCAGGTCGCGATCCAGGGCGGACGCTACGCCGCCAAGCAGATCAAAACCGAACTCTGTGCTGCCGAGAAAGATGCCGCTACCTCCCCGCGGGAGCCGTTCCGGTACCGGGACAAGGGCAGCATGGCAACGGTCTCCCGGTTCAGCGCCGTCGCCCAGGTCGGCAAACTACATATCACCGGTGTGTTGGCGTGGGTCCTCTGGCTCGCCGTGCACCTGATCTACATCGTCGGCTTCAATCGCCGTCTCGCGACTGTCCTTTCGTGGATGTGGAGTATGGCCGGGTCCGACCGCGGACAACTGACGTCCACTCAACAGCAGGTCGAGGCCCGCACGGTGATCGGGCGGTTCGGCTCGGCCCGAACCGAAGATGACGAGAACGAGGACGAACAGCTGGCGAGCTGACCGACCCACCGACACATCCCGGACCTCGTCCTCGAGTTCCGTTCGGAAGGAACCATCCATGCCCCAGCTTCTCCGGATCGACTCCTCCGCCGATCTGCACGCCTCGACCTCGCGGCAATTGACCGCCCTGTTCGCCGATACCTGGAAGAGCATCAGCAACGACCACACCGTGCTCGCTCGTGACCTGCACCGGTTTCCCCTCCCGCACCTACCGAGCTCGAGCCTGCACTACGCTCCGCACCTGCGCACCGCTCAGGAACAACCCAGCGAACACGATCAACACCTGCAGAACGAGCTCATCGCCGAGCTGACCCGCGCCGACGCTGTCGTGCTCGCGGCTCCGATGTACCACTGGTCGGTGCCCTCCACCCTCAAGGCGTGGATCGACTGGATCCACGTCGCCGGTATCACGGCACCGTTCGATTCGGAGGAACGTCCCTTGGCCGGGAAGCCGGTGGTAGTGATCTCCACCCGCGGTGTCGAATACGGTCCCGGCGCCGGCAATTTCGGAGCAGACCACACCGTCCCGCCCGTGCAGTTGGCGTTGGCCGACTCGCTCGGAATGCATCTGTCCGTCGTGACTGTCGACCTCACACTCGCCCACCGGATCCCCGCCCTCAGCGGATCGACCGGCAAAGCCGCCGACAATGTAGCCGCTGCACGCCAGAGCGTGCAGGACCTCGCGGTCTCCATCGGATCGTGAACCACGTCAGAAAGGACCGGAATCCGCAGATGCCTTACCTTCACGATCCCCGACACAGCGTGGCCACTACCACCACCGCTCCCTCACCCACGATGTGCAGACCGATCCGCCGCGGCGATACGACCGCCGAAGCCGATACTCAGCGTTACCAAGAGCAGCGAAAAGACCGCCAGCAGAGACGCCGGATCGATCGACGCGGTTTGAGTCCCGAGACATACGATGTCCTCGAGTTCGCGCGTAAGTGGGCACCCTACGGTGGCCCGCCGGATGAAGAAACCTGGGTGCACTTCGGCATGAACTCCGCGCGATTCGCAGACCGCTACCGACAGGTCGTCGCCCAGGAGAAGGAGGCCCGTACAACGTCGATGCAGGACGGTTCCGACAACACCGATACCGACCAGGAAAGCAGTACCTGGTAGACGCCATAAACCATGTCCGACGATGGAATAGAAAGTACCACAGTGGTTGTCTTGCTTGCGGATACGGAGCGCAACTTCTGATCAACGGGACGTAATGGACAGACGGATGACGCACTTTGAACTAACTCTCTACCTTGCGATGGGCGTGACATCCTCCGCAATCTCCGCAGTGATCGCTCACCGTCGGAACCGAGACATCCTCGGCCTTCTTGTGCTCGGACTCTTGCTCGGCCCCCTCGGGGTGTTGCTGTCCATAATGATTGGCCGCCGCGATCGCATGTAGCCGGTGATCACCACCACTGCTACCAGCACCTCGCGGCACTCCTTGAGATGGCGAGCTAGATTCAGATCCAGCCCTATCCCACGGTCAAGACCGACTCACTCCAGTGTGGGATCGGGATTTGGCGTACGTAGTGACACCTTGTTCCGGTCTTCATACCGTTCACGTTTCGGTCGCGCCCTCCGACTGAAACTCGGCTAGTCCCCTCTTGGCGAGGAGCTGTCAGTCGAAACCCGAACACACGAGTCGAAGCAGAAACTCAGAGAAGAATGTTTCGAGCGATAGGCGGCACTGCCGTCAGCTACGGCTGACGGTGATGCGAGAGTGGCCTGCGGTTGCCGTCAAGGCGCCGCGACCGATACCTTCGATGTCGAAACCGGGCCCGACATTGCGATGCAAAGATCGACGGTGCCACTGCGATCGCCACCGCGTAAGCGAAGTACGGGCAGATCGGTTCCGCGCTGATCCTTGGCGGTGGCCGGAACGTCCACATCTGGCCCCCTTAGTGGTTCCGCCCATAAGTTCGTTGGGGGTCAGGTCCAGGCCGTCGGGTCGTTGAGGTAGAGACCGCAGACGGTGTCGAGGGCGTCTTCTGG
>NZ_JBHUSF010000526.1:0-3507 GCF_042673295.1 Rhodococcus sp. NPDC057014 | reverse complement strand
ATTCACCGCCACCGGCACCCCATCGGCGACCGAGGCCCCGGTGCCGCGGTCGAACAACAAGTCCGCCATCAGCTGACTCCGGGTCCGGCCACCACCCTCCCCGGTCGCGATGAGACTGTCCGCATCCCGCCCCAGCGTCGCCTGCAAACACACCGCCTGCTCCACCGGCAGCAGCACACTCAGATACGCCATCGAATCCGGCGCCGGCCGCGTCGTCACCCGCCGCTCCGAGACCGCCTTGCGGTACCGGGCCACGACCGCGGCCGCGTCGAGTTCCACGGCCAGAGCCTTCGCCTTCGCGACCAGGCCGCGGTCCCCGACCCCGTCCAGAACGTCCGGGTCCGAACACAACCGGCGATCCACGATCCCTCGGTCGGCCGCCGGCAGACACGCCGTCTCCCGCACCAGCAGGGTCGCCCGCCACTCGTTCAACCGCCCCGACCGCAACAACGCCAACGTGTGCGGCATCTCGTGCACCAGCGCCTGCGCGAACCCCAAATGTCGGCCACCACGATTCGGGGACTCCCTGCGCGCCAACGCAATCTGCGACCCGACACCCCGGCCCCACTCCGCCCGCGGCAACCCCCGAACCTTCCGGTCCTCCCGCACACAGGTCGCGACATCATCGGTCACCACCGCCTGCACCGCACACCCCACCGACTTCAACGACTCCACCGCATCGAGCCACTCGATCCCCACCCCCGCATCACCACACGGCCCGACACACCGCAACCGCGCCGTGAACGCCCGCAACTCCTCCAGATCCGGTGCCACCACATCCCCCACGACCAGCCCTCCCCCGAGGTTGTTCGAAACTTTGTTCGACCCTAGCAGCTCCACTGGACCAGAGGCAATAGCCGAGAGTTCAGATCCCCAGTGCCGCAGCGGCTGCGAGGGCGAGGGTTTCGTCGACCGCGTCGTAATCGCCCGACCCACCGCCCGGGCCACCACTGTCGGCGACGGTACGGCGGGCGGACAGGTGTACGGCGTCGACACCGGTGCGCGCGACCGCGGCGATGTCGTCGATGCGGATCCCGCCGCCTGCCATCACCTGGATCCGCCCGTGTGCGTGGGCGACCATGGCCGACAGGGCGTCGAGGCCGTCGATGCAGCGGGGCGCTCCGCCGGAGGTGAGGACCCGGATGATGCCCGACCGCGCGAGCGCGTCGAGGGCCGTCGCCCTGTCGTCGACGACGTCCATCGCACGATGGAACGTCACCTCCGCCGCGTACGGGTCGATGCCGTCGAGCAGGCGGGCCAGCGCGTCGCGGTCGACGGCCGAGCCGGGCGTGAGCGCACCGACGACGACGCCCGATGCACCCGCGCCCACCGCGGCTCGAATGTCGCGCGCCATGACCGCGATCTCGTCGGCGTCGTAGACGAATCCGCCGGGCCGACACCGGATCAGTGGGTGTACCGCGATCCCTTGGGCCACAACGGCTTCGATCATGCCGATGCTCGGTGTCAGTCCACCGGTTGCGCCGAGTGCGGTGCACAACTCGACACGCGAGGCACCGGCACGCAATGCGATCCGGGCGCCCGCGACGTCCTGGACCGCCAGTTCGAGTACGGGTGCCATCTAGAACGACTGCCAGGAAGGCTTGTGTTCCAGTGCGTACCGGTAGTAGTCGGCGAGTTGCAGTTTGCTCGCCGCGGCCTCGTCGATGACGACGGTGACGTGCGGGTGCAGTTGCATCACCGACGCCGGGCAGAACGCAGCGAGCGGTCCTTCGGCGGCGGCGGCGATCGCTTCGGCCTTGCCCTTGCCGAACGCGATCATCACCAGGTGCCGCGCCTCGCTGATGGTGCCCAGCCCCTGGGTGAGGACGTGGTGCGGGACGTCGTCCACGCTGTCGAAGAACCGCGCGTTGTCGAGTCGGGTCTGCTCGGTGAGGGTCTTGACGCGGGTGCGTGAGGTCAGTGCGGAACCCGGCTCGTTGAACCCGATGTGGCCGTCGGTTCCGATGCCGAGCAGTTGCACGTCGACGCCACCCGCCTCGGCGATGGCCGCGTCGTATCGTGCGCCTTCCTCGGCGATGTCGGGCGATTCGCCGTTCGGGCTGAGCACTCGGTCGGGGTCGAGGTCGACGTGGTCGACGAACTCCGAGCGGATCACCGAGAAGTACGACTGATCGTGGCTTTTCGGCAGCCCCACGTACTCGTCGAGGAGGAAGGCCCGCGCGTCCGCGAAATCCAGTCCGGACTCGCGGTGCCGTCGCGCCAGTTCGCGGTAGCTTCCGAGCGGGGACGACCCGGTGGCGAGGCCCAGTGTCGCCGGACCGCGTCGGACGTACCCCTCGACGATGTCCGCGACGGTCGTGCTCACCTCCGACGGCGTCTGCCGAATCACGATTTCCATGCGAGTCCTTCCGTTCCGGCGGGCATTCCGCCGGAAAACACGCCACGCGGGCGCAGTTGGTGATCGGTCACGACGATATCTGCGCGGAGGCCCGGGGCCAGGGTGCCGCGTTCGGATTCCAGGCCGAGCAGCCGGGCCGGGGTCCTCGTGGCGGACGCGACGGCGTCGACGAGTTCGACGCCGCTGTCGACAACGGTGGTGCGCACCACGTCCAGCAGTCGTGCGGTGCCGCCTGCAATGGCTCCCTCGGATCCGTCGGCGGTCGCGAGCCGGGCCACCCCGTGCGAGACGCGCACGTCCAGTGGCCCGAGTTGGTAGTCGCCGTCCGATACACCGGCGGCGGCCATGGCGTCGCTGACGAGGACGATCTGGTCGGGTCCGACGGCGTCGAACACCATCGACACGGTCTCGGGCGCGAGATGCACTCCGTCCGCGATCAATTCGACGACGATGTCGCCGCGACCGGCTGCGGCGAGGAACGCGGCCACCGGCCCCGGCGCGCGGTGGTGCAGCGGCGGCATGGCATTGAACAGGTGTGTGGCGGTCAGCGGCCCGCCGGCGGCGTCGGCGATCCGCGCGGACGTGGTCGCCGCGTCGGTGTCGGTGTGGCCGAGGCTCGGTAACACGCCGCGCCGGCGCATCGCGGTGAGAAGCTCGCCGAAGTGCGCGGTCTCCGGTGCGAGCGTCATCGACCGGACGGTGCCACGCGCGGCGTCGCAGATCCGCTCGAACAGTCCGGGGTCGCCGGGCACCACGGACGCGGGATCCTGCGCACCGCAGCGGGCACCGGAGATGAACGGGCCCTCCAGGTGGATCCCGAGGAGGTCACCGCGTTCCACCAGGTCGGCGAGGATTCCGGCGTGCCGGAGCAGGTCCTGCTCCCCCGCCGAGACCAGGCTCCCCAGCAGTCCGGTTGTGCCGTGCCCACGGTGATGGTCCGTGGCCAGCCTCGCCCCGTCGGCGTCGGCGTTCGGAAAGCCTGCGCCTGCGCCGCCGTGGCAGTGCAGGTCGATCAGGCCCGGCAGTAGTATCGACGAACTCGGGTCCGGCAGCGGCACCTGCCCGCGGTACTGCGACGCGGAACCGACCCAGGAAATTCGGTCGCCGTCGGTGACGACCACGCCGTCGTGGAGGACGCCGTCCTCCAC
>NZ_JBHUSF010000525.1:0-3531 GCF_042673295.1 Rhodococcus sp. NPDC057014 | reverse complement strand
CCGCCCTGGACTCGGGCGCCGACCTCGCCGTGGGGCGGCGACGGGGAACGTGGCCGCTGCACAGCAGGGTCGGCAACGCCGTCCTCGCCGCACGGCTCCGGCGCCGGTACGGGCTGCCGATCCACGACCTCGGCGCGATGAGAGCCGTACGTAGGCAGGACCTTCTCGATCTGGTGGTCGACGACCGCAGGTCCGGCTACCCGCTGCAGCTCCTCGTTCTCGCGGGCCGCGCCCACTGGCGGGTCGTGGAGCGGGACGTCACGTATCGCCCGCGCACCGCGGGCACGTCGAAGGTGTCGGGTTCGTTGAAGGGCACCGTCGTCGCCGTCCACGACTTCTGGAAGGTGATCGGGTGACCCTCGACGTCACAGTCCTCGTGGTCGCGAAGGCTCCGGTGCCCGGCTTCGCGAAGACCCGGCTGGCTCGGGACGTCGGCGATGCCAGGGCCGCCGGCCTCGCCGCCGCGTCACTGTTGGACACGCTCGACGCCGTCGCCGCTGCCGGGGTGGCGCAGCGGGTGGTGGCGATGACCGGCGACCTCGGCCGCGCGGTCCGGGGCGGCGACATCGCCGCGACGTTGAGCAGGTTCACCGTGGTTCCGCAGCGGGGTGACAGTTTCGCGGAGCGGTTGGTGAACGCCCACGCCGACACGTTCGGCCGTTTCGGGCTGCCGATTCTCCAGATCGGAATGGACACACCACAAGTGACGGCAGGATTGCTCGTCGACTCGGCGGACCTCCTCACCGAGCGTCGGGGCCGATGCGCCCTCGGGCTCGCGGAGGACGGCGGGTGGTGGATCCTCGGCGTGCCCGACGCGGCTTCGGCCCGGGCGATACTTCCTGTTCCCACGTCCCGTCCGGACACCGGGCACCTCACCCGGGCGGCGCTGCTTGCCGCCGGCGCCGAGGTGCTGTCGCTGCCGACGCTCCGCGACGTCGACTACGCAGCCGACGTCGCGCCGGTCGCCGAGCTCTGCCCGGATTCCAGCCGCTTCCGCCGTGAGTACTTGTCAACGTCGGGCGGTTAACAAGTACTCACGGGCGGCGGAGCCGCCACGCGTACCCTCGGAGTAGATGTCGGAGAGAATCACACGCCATCCGTCCACCGTGGCCGACTGGAGCGACGACCGCCGCAAGGCGCGACTGCACGCGACGCGGCTCGGTCACCGATGGCAGAAATTCGGCCGCACCAGGCGCTTCCTCGCCGCCGTCGCGCTCGGCACCGTTCCCCTGCTCCTCGCCGGCGGCCAGTACTGGGTCCACGACGTCCAACCCGAACGCCAGCGGCTCGCACTGACCCAGCCGCAGATCCACGAGGTGTACGACGCGCAGTCGCCCACCGACCACGACACCGCCGTCGTCGACCTCGTCGGCCTCGGCAACAAGGACGCCACCGACACGGCCAGGACGCTGTCCTCGTTCGACCGCATCGGGCGGGTCTGGGCGGTCCAGTACGACAACGGCGGCATCGACACCAAGGTGATCAGCGAACTGATCGCCGCCCGCGCCGCCGACGAAGGGATCGACAACGTCGTCCTGTCCGGACACAGCATGGGCGGCGTCGTCGCACTGGAGGTGGCGCAGCACATCTACGAGGACACCGACGGCCAACCTCATCGGCGTGGTGCTCGACTGCACGCCGGTGGACCTGCACGCCGTCCGGGCCGGGAGCCGGGACAGTGGCGAGGACATGCTGCGGTGGATCGGCTGGCTGCCCGGCGCGCGGGAGAGCCGGACGATGCGCGTGCTGGTGGAGACCGCGGCCCGGCAGAGCAGATTCCTGGACACGAAGTCGGACTGGTATCCACACGTCGACGTCGACGAATTCCGCGACGTCCTCGACGAGGTCCTCACCGAGAAGGTCCTGTCGGAGGACGTCGCGAGCAACGGGCTGATCGAATCGCAGTTCAAGACGATCGTCGCGTCCGGCGCCATCGACAATCTGAAGTCGCTGGCGGTGGAATCGGACGACAAACCGCGACCGGGGATCGTCTTCGTGCGTCCCCGCGCGGGCTGGAGGGATCCGGTGGTCGACGTCGACTACACGCAGAAGATCCTCGTCGAACAGTCCGGCGGGACCGACGGCGCACTGCTGGTGGCAAAGCTCGACGGAACCGGCCACGCGAACCCGAACCAGCAACCGGTCGCGTACAACGAGGCGATCGTCAAGCGCATCCTGCCGTTCCTCCGCGCCACGCTCGACGAGGTGTCGGTCACCAGCGACGCCTCGGGTGGCCGACGGTGAGATCTCGGCCGGGCAACGTCGTCGTGTGGGATTCCCACGCCCGCGCCAGGAGGATCGCCAGTCCCAGATACGCCCATCCCGCCAGCACGTCCACCACGTAGTGCTCGCCGCCGTAGACCAGGACGAACGCCATGGCGACCGGGTACGCGGCCAGCAGCGCGCGCGCCCACAGATTCTTCGCGAACGGCCACAACGCGACCGCCACCAGCAGCGCGAACGCGGCGTGCAGCGACGGCAGCGCGGCGACCGGATTGCTCTGCGCCTCCAGCCACCGCGTGCTGACATCCGTCGGGACGACACCGAATCCGAAACCCGCGACACGACCCACGCTGCCGGAGATCACGTCCCCCTCGGCGGCCAGCCACGGCGGCGCGGACGGCAGCAGGATGTACGTGACCAGCCCGAGGTACGACAACAGCAGCACCCGACGCATGTACCCCGACCACACGTCGCGCGAGTACACGTAGAAGACGGCCGCGAGCACCCACGGCACGAGGAAGTGGCTGGTGTAGACGATCCCCGTGAGCAGCGTCCACCACGGCAGCTCACCCGTCGGAGGCAGCAGAGTCTCCTGCAACCACACGGTGGGGATCGTGCCGCCGAAGAGCCAGCTCTCCACGGTCACCAGTTCCTGCGCCCGCACAGGCATCCCGAGGTGGTGGGCGACACCCCGGCTGAGGTCGTAGACGACGAGGGCAGCGATGAGCGGCAACCAGTCCCACACGACCCGCACGTGGTCCCGCCACGGCCGGTCGATCGTGAACGCGATCAGGCCCGCGACGATCCACGTCGCCTGATAGATACGGTCGGTGGGCAGCCCCACCGTGAAGATCGTGACGGCCAGCGCGAGCAGGTATGCGACCCACACCGCCCGTGAGTACTTGTTAACCACGGGCGGTTAAGAAGTACTCACGGGGGCGGCATCACCGTGCCTGCCCGCCCCGGCGGCGAAGCGTGCGGCGCCCTCGACCGTTCCGTGGGCCAGAGAGATTGCGCCGTGCCGGAATTCGTTCAGCAGCGCCTGCTCCTCGGTGAGCCCGGACTGCTCGAGCAGCGACAGCCGGTCCTGCCGCAGGCACACCTGGGGCAGGCCGGCGATCTCGGCGGCCAGTTGCCGGGCCGCGGTGAGCGCCTCCCCCGCCGCGACCTTCCGGTTGATCAGCCCCATGCTCAGCGCTTCGTCGGCGTCGACGGGCCGCCCGGTGAGGACGAGGTCCATCGCGCGGCTCTCGCCGATGAGCCGCGGCAGGCGGACGGTGCCGCCGTCGATGAGCGGCACCCCCCAGC
>NZ_JBHUSF010000524.1:0-3563 GCF_042673295.1 Rhodococcus sp. NPDC057014 | reverse complement strand
CTCCGCGGCCCGGTGAGACCACTCTGGACTGAAGACACGATGAGCACGACGGAGAACGGCGACCGACCCGACGGCAGCGATCGCAATTCGCAAAGAGCGCGACATTCTGAGCCATCACCTACGCCGCGTTGTACCCGCGCACTTGAACGCCGTGCGAATGTGCTCCTCTGCAGAGGCGATGGCTCTCTACCTCGGTCGATCTCAGTGTTCAGGTATGTGCGTCTGCCTTTCGACGCTCAAGCAACTTCGACGCCAGGGTCTTCTTGCACCGCTCACGGTGCCCAGGAGTCGCCACACCACGATCACGGCGGCTGAGCCGCGCGTCGCGGTCCGCAATGCGCTGACGGGCTTCCTGGGCGGCTTCTTGGGCCATCTCAGATGGTGAGGGTCGGGTCCAATCGATCTGAGCCAACCGCCACCGGAGGTATCCGAGAGGCCTCTCGATTTGTTGAGGCCAAATCCAGCCCCGATGTTGGGTGTCGCGCGTGAGTTCAGCGGCGATGTCACGCCCACTCCAGCGATTCCCGTCAATGCCAGCACGTGCAAGCAGATCGCACACCGCCCCAATGTGCCCAGCCGATTCGAATACCGAGGCGTGAACGAGCAGCTCAGCGGCCGTGCGCTGCAGGTCGATCGATCGAGGTTGCCGTGTCAGGGTCTGGGGGCTCGTCGGTTGCTCGCCCGCGCGCGCTCGCGCGCGTTTTGGTGATAAATCTCTAACAAGAGATAACAACTTAAATCCCCTGGAAGGGGATAGGGGGCCACGAGCGCGCAGCTGGGGATAACTTGACCGTGCCGCCTTCTCGGAACGTCGGACCTTCTTCGATAGCTTCTTCACCTCGCGCCCAACGGCGATGACCAGGGACTTCGGCGACGTCAGCGCCCAAACTGACGCCGCACGACGTTGAATCCGTCCGTGATGGCATTCAGCTGCATACGACTCGTCAGCTCTCAGGTACCTGCCTCGGGCCATCTCGCGGGCGACTGAAAGTTCCTGGAGTGCCCTTCTTGCGCGTTTTACGACTGACACACTGACTCCGCTGCGGTGGGCGATCGTCTCCCGCGCCGCGCATACGCGACGGCCCGTTGACCGCTCCGCGAACGAGGCCATCGTCACTGCCACGGCGAAGACGAATTCTGTGCTGACCTGGAATCGCCGACAAACGTCACGTCCGGTGGGGGAGTTCAACACTTGGCGGACCTGGGACTGCCAGGCACTACGCCCGGTCCATGCCGGTGTTGAGGCTTGTCGACCTGGATCGACGGGCAACGACCAGGACCTGCCCCGCTGCTCGCTCTCCGCGTTGAGTCGCTCGACATGATTGACCCGTTCGACAGCGGATGAGACAAGAGCTTCCCATTCGGTGTCGCTGGTCGTCGAAACCTCGCCAGCGGGGGCGATCTGAACAGAATCGACAGAAAACGCGGCCGTATGAGCCGCGGAATTGGGGTGCATGACGCGCCTTTCACGCGCCCTTAACCAGGTTGTTGCCGTGAGTCGCTGGCATCACCAGCAGGACATGGCTTACCCTGACAAGAGCGCACGGTATCGACACGACTGCTCGCGGGACTGCCAATCACAGGAGCGGTCGTGTTGGAACGGCCAAATATGGGCGGTGGGTCTCATCCGGAAACGGTGGGACCCACCGACGTTTTCACTAGTGGAATCGACACCCCCTCACGGCATGCAAGAACGCCGGAAGAGCCGGCAACATACGGTCTGCGTACACGGAATTGTCACGTTGACGCTGAGATGAGACGTCGCGGACACCCATATCACGTCGTGTCGCGTGCGCACGACGAATCGCGCGTCCTATACTCATAGAAGGCAGACCTCCTCCCTTGCGTGGCGGTTTGTACGACGAGCGGAACCCCCGGAGCTGGCGAGCGAAGGGGGGTTTCGCCTTTTCTGGGCTCTTTCAGCCCGTCATCGGCAACTCTTCCTGCCTGGCTTGCGCCGGAATCGCTGGCTCGTTCTCGAGTGCCAGCTGAATAAGCGCGATCATCCGATCGGTGATTGTCTTGACACGACCATCGTCAACCGGTGCGAGAATCCGGTCGGCGATCTCCGCGGGGAACTCAACCCCGATGTGGCGAACGGCGACGTCGCGGGCTGGGCGCCCGCCCCGACTTTTCCGAGTTGTCATGCCTTAAATCCTGCTCTTTGGGTTTAACTAAACCGCGCAGCGACACGCCGAGTTAAATAAAACTCGAAAATGTCGCGTCGGGACCTCCTCCAGGGGTGAATCTGGCTCCGAATCGTATGCGATCACCACCCCGCCTACCGAAGAAATATCTGATCAAACGTTGCGTGGCGGCCATAGGCAATCACACCACCCAAGAAACGTCACGTGATGAATCGAAATCTGTGTGGTACAGCGATTTACGCACACATACACCACTTCGCAGGCAACGAAAGATCGGAGTCTCCCAAACACGCCGTCCACCGCAGATATCACCTGCGCTCCCGTAGGCCAAGCTCTGACCTCGCCATATCCGAAGATCGGACCTTACTGCAAGACTTCCGGACCGTCCAAGATCGGCGTGCCAGCAAACTAAGAAATACCACTTGAAGGAGATGGGGAGCCCTTGGCACAGCTCGACCACCAGGGCGTCCCCGACTAATCCAAATCGTCCTACTGCCGACGCGCAACGCAGCCACCAGATGTTTCCGATGTAGTGGAAATGCACCGTAAACGCCGCAACTCACCGAATCCGCGCCCTATCCAATAATGTCGGCCAGCTCCGCAGCATCATGATCAACGCGGGTTCGCCCCTCGACCATTCTTGACTTTCAGCTCTCCGCGGCCGCGGCTTGCAACGGGATAGCCCCTACTCGGAGGACAGAACTATGCGCGATGTCTCGTCCCCGACACCGTTGAGCTCCCAACACCAGAAGACACAGATTGAGTTCCACGCAAAGCAAGCAATGCCGCAAGGGGTTGAGCTCGTCGGGTTCTGCGAAATGACCATTGTCGCCCCAGTCATCTATGCACGGCACGACTTCATCACCTCACGATTCGGCTGGCCCGCCGGATCGTCCAGTCAACGATGGGAAACTCGGGCAGTCGGGCAAGGCAGCCTTCGCCCCCGACCGCCTGCAACTTGCAAGACAAATAACGCCTTTCACGTATTCGTATCGCCTCCTCCACGACCAGCCACTCTTGCCTATCGCCCCGCCAGCCAGCGGCGCAACAGCCCGCAGCCATCAGCGGCCGGTCACCTACAAACGCGACAACGTCCATGCCGCCAGATTGTCCCGCTTGGGTCGTCTTGGATCCGTTCCTCGCGTCAATATGTGCGAAACTTCGTCAGCATCCAAATCTCGAACAGCTACCTCGATTCGCCGTTCAGCATTCTGGCTCGCTGGCGGCCGAAGATTCGGACGCTGGCCCTTTGTCTGCGACGAGATGCTCGCCACACCGAATGTTGGTGCACCGACATTGGTCCCAGCGGGGAACAGATGGTGATGCACGGTGCATCACCGAAGCTGTACCTTCGGCGAATGGACTGGCGTGTCGGTTTGGCTTGCAGTGAGCCGGCCAGGGTTGTGACTTCTCCGC